>CAMJZF010000023.1 GCA_946410125.1 uncultured Prevotellaceae bacterium
TCTTCAAAAATATCAATAATTTTGACTAATTTCGCACTTGCTATTAGAATTCACGTAGTAGGTGGTGGCGGTGTAGCCGGCATGGTTTTCGCCATAAACGAAATAATAAGGTGTACCAGTGGGGTCAACGTACTCAATGGTGATGGAACTTGTGGAACCGAAATAAACATGGAGTTCGTTCAAATCGTCATCATAGGTCACAACTGGTGGCTCGACGTAAATTTGATCAAGGCCTTGATTAGTTGGATTGTGCATTACAACCTCTTTGTCATTTGCACAGATAACAAATGGCAAGACAAATAAAATGGGTAGTAGGAAAAATCTTTTCATTGTTAAAAAAATGTGATTAATAATACACCACAAAATTATTATCAACGAAAAGAACAAACAAGTAAATTGTCAGCATCCTTGATTTGTATAAGCAGCTGATAATCTATTTATTAGCCAAAATATTTTAGCATCCTTCCTAGATTTGACAGATTATTATCTTAAAAACTATAAAAAACTTAATTAATACTTGCTTTTACAAAATCCACCAAACTTTCTTTAATACCCATTTTAGCTCTAATTTTCTGTTTCCTTCCTCTTACTGTATGTGTATTGCGATAATGCTTGCATACTGCTATGGCAGCATCTGAGAAACCACAGCACATTAATCCAATAAAGTTATAATCCGCTTTCGAAAGTTGTGGATAATCTTGGGTAATTCTATTCATAACACCATTATGCTTGAAATTAAGATATGAGAATAAGCCATTCCAGAATTTTTTGTCTGAATCATTGATTGGAGTAATCTTGTGAGCTATTTCTGTGCTAAGATAATCTTGCTGTTCATTATAAGCTCCAGACATTATTTCCTCAAATGTTTTAAGCTTTAGATTCATTGTCTTGCTAAAGTGGTCGTCAAAATCTACGAGGTTATTTTTCAGCTCCTCATATTTTGAGAAATTATCGTTTTTCAAATCTGAAATTAACTTCAAGAAATCATTTTTCTTTTTAATATAATAGAGAAAGAGAACAGTAAGCGCTATTATGAAAACAGCTATTAGATAGTAAATAAGACGACTTAATGATATTATCATTCTTGACTTGGATGCCGAATTTTCATTATTAAAATCAGACTCAAACTTAGACATTGAATATCTCTCATTGTTATGTTCTAAAGAATCAGATAAGCGATAATATGTTTTATCGAATTGGTTAGCTTTTGCAAAATCTCCCTTGGCAATTGAAATCTCCTTAAGAGCCTTGTATCTCATGAGGCTATCATAGGGAGTAAACAATCCATGATTTGCTTTTTGAAGATAAAAAACAGCTGAATCTACAATTCCAAGTTTTGCATAGGCATGACTTAATAATGAATAATGATAATTCTCTATAAATTTAGGTGATAAAGAAAATGCCTTAATAAGATAATCTTTTGATTCTTGAAAGGATGAGTCATTTAAGAATAAAATCGATCTATTGACAAATATGGAAAAGAGATTGAATGTGTCTTTTAGCTCAGAAGCTAAAGTTTGTGCTTTATTATAACAACTATTAGCCTCTCTTGTATTAGTAATTCTTAGAACATTTCCTGAATTTAAAAGAGAGACTAAAACATTATGTTTGTCTCCAAGTTTCTCATAATAATATTGTGCCTTTTTGAATTTCTCAAGATCGAAATTGTTACTAACATAATTTTTATAGTACAACATACCCAAACGGAAGTTGATTTGTGCGAGGTTCCGGAAATCTGTAGTATCAGCATTTTCCTCAGCTTGTTTATACCATTTCATAGCTAAAACTGGCTGGTTTGTGTTGAACTCGTAATACGCGCCTTTATATATTAATGATCGTGTGTAGCGTTCTCGATTGTGATTGTCGCTGTAGTATTTGAGGGCACTATTTATTAATATGTCAGTAGTACAGTTTCCGTTACAACGAAACTGTGCCTGTGTAAGAAGCAGAGCATGGTAGGCAAGATTTTCATCACCCATGAGAGAGTCTCGGTTGATGCTTGAGAGGATGGCGAGTGAACTGTCCGGATTCTTCCACATTAGCGTGTCTGCAAGCACCAGCCGGCGGTCCACACCGCGGCCACAGCCCACCACCGCCAGCAGTGATAGAGAGATCAATATGTAAAAACACTTCCTCATAGCTTGACTAAAAAAACAGTTTATTGTGCAAAAATAAGAAATAGTTTTCAGTCTTCAGTGTTTTTTCCTGTTTTCTTTGTTTTCTTCTTTGTTTTCTTGGTTTGAGAGAATGATTTCCAGCTTACGCCGGATTTTTTTGACAGACATACGCAATTGGGACATAAGAATCGCACAAGCGCTGCGGGGTGTGATCCAGCAGCGCTTGAAAAGTTGTGGATTAGATGATATTTTAACCCCAATCGGTCATTAGGCGACAGAAGGTCATTATTTTTAGGTCTATTTATGCTATAACAGTTTTATTATGACATCTTGTTGCAGATATTGCCTTGTCATAGCCCGCTATGTCTTCGGCAATCTCTTTATTTACAATCTGCTCAAAATAAATTATGTTCTAACATAAATCCTAATGAACCGATTTGGGTTTAATTTCCCAGGAGGATGTCGTAAACGGCGGTGACGTCGGCGCTTGTAACGTAGCCGTCGCCGTTGACATCGGCAGTGGTTTCAAAAGTGGTGCTGGTGCCCAGCATAACATCGTAGATGGCAGTGACATCGGCGCTGGTAACGTATCCGTCGCCGTTGACATCGCCGTTAGTAGTATTTTTGGTGAGGATGCCTTTGAGTCCGTTCTCGGTGTAATATCCGCCGTTGACAAACGCAAAGTCGGTAGTTTGTGGCATTCCATGGTTGCTGAAGAGTATGCCAGTAGGTTCTTGCTGGTTGGAGGTTGTCCACAGGTAGATGTTCTTTCCGCTTGGGGCAACACCCACCACGTCGACAAGTGCGGTTCCTGGCCAAGCACCGCCTGTGAAGTTGGTGCCATCGACATTCCAAATCCAAGTGTAGGGTTCAAAGAACTTGTCGCTCTCAAAGTAGATGAACTGCTGCCCGTTAACCCAGGTGGCGCACGATGGTATGTCGCTGTCGCCGAAGTCGACGTGCTGTGCTGTTACGTTGGTGGCAATGTGGGTTCCGTCATACTCAAAGTAGCTATCGGAAGAAAGCCCGCTGATGTCGGGTGTCTGTTGTCCGTTGCCATCGTTGAAGATAATGTTGATGGGGTTGGCGTCGAAGGTCCAGGTCCACCAGTTCTCGCCGTCGATGGTTACAGTCTCCGACATCTGAGTTCCGGGCCATGCGCCACTGTGCTCAACAGCCTGGCCGTCGACCATCTGCCAAGAGTAAAGGTAAGGAGCCTCCTGAGCTTTGCAGTAGATTGTCACGCTTGTGCTGCCTTGTTCGCCGCCATCGCCCGTTGCCTGGGTCACGGTGTAGTCGCGCGTAACAACTCCCTTGACGGCATCATTAACGAGCAGTCCGGCCTTAACGGTCACTTGCTGTCCTACTGTGGTAAATTCAAGTTCCTCCTTGCCTACAGCCTGCTGGCTCTGGGGCGTTGGGTCGCTGCCGTCGGTGGTGTAGACAATCTTGGCGTCGGCATAGCTGGCATTGATGTAAACCTTCTTGTTGGCAGGCAGGTCACCGCTTGGCTTGTCGATGCACACAAACGGATTGTAAAGTTCGGCAAGGTAGATGTTGCTCAAGTCACGAACCTCCTTGTTGGCAAAGGTGTAGAACACGTCGCCCGAAATGTCGGTGATATCCTCGGTCTTGGTCGAGTCTTCTCCTTCGCTCAAGATAAAGTTGAGCCTATAGTCGGGGCTTGGTTTCTCAAACGTGATGCAATAGAACTCCTGTCCACCCACGGTGCGCTTGTCGGTGAGCTGAGTGCCGGGCCACGGCGCATTTAGCAGAGTGCCGTCGCTCTCCCAGGCATAGAGATAAGGAGGATTCTCGCTCTTCACATATACTGTGATACTGTTCTGGTCGGTCTCGGTGATAATGTAGTTGCGGGTAACGATACCGCTCACCTCTCCATCCATGAGAACGCCCACCTTAAGAGTTGTGGTCTCGTTGAACGTGAGAGCTGTAGAAGATGTTATCTGCTGGCTCTCGGGCGTTGGGTTGCTGCCGTCGGTGGTGTAGACCAGAGTGGTGCTGGCTGTAGATGGCTTAATGTTTACAGTCACCGAGTTGGCATAGACGCCACTGGCTTTGTCAATCACGGGGAATCCCACGATTTTGCCGGTCTTTTCACTGTTTTCCCAGTCAATGCCCTTAGTGATGTAGAAGGCATAGTTGTTGCCGCTCTGCACGAGCTGATATTCGTTGGCATCGGGTGCAGACGCTGCCGCAGCGCCGAGGCGAATCATCACCTTACCCACCGAGCCGGTGGTCTCAAAGATGATGCCTGAGTTGTCATTATAGATAGTGCTGGCGCAACTGCTCTGGTTGGTAACCCCGCACGAGCGACGGCCCTTTATCATGTTGGTGATAGCCTGCTTGTAGTCCTCATAGTGCTTGCTAAAGATGCAAGGCGTGCCAGGCATAGCAAGGATGAAAGCATTGGCGGCCTCAATGTTGTTGCCCAGCTTGTTGTGGTCCTCGTTGGTGTCGTGGTTGTCGACAAAGGTAACCGAATATCGCTTGTAGTTCTCGTCGGCAATCAGTCCTGCCATGTTGAGCCGTCCCCAGTCGCCATAACCAAAGGCGTCGTTGATGGCAAATTTGAGGGCAAAGTCGAACGTGGCACTTTGTATCACACCGTTGACGCTTGTTCCGTTGATCCACTGCTTGAGCAGGTCGGTGTTTCCGTCAAAGAATTCGCCCACCGAGAACATGGGATTGGTAGCGGCATTATACTTGCCGGTATACTTTGGCGCATAGCCTTTGGTCATGTCGAGACGGAAGCCTATGTATCCTAAAGAGTCGAGCAGGAACCTCTGATAAGTGATGCAGTTTTGCTGCACGAGTTCGTTGGTGTGGTCGAGGTCGCGCGCTCCTTCAAATCCGTCGCCGGTGTCGTAGTTGCCACCGCCTGGCTGGTCATCGTTCTTGACAATGCCAGTGTAGTTCTCGTTGTCCCATGTCACCGAGTAGCTGCCGTAGGTTTCGTCAAGGAAATCAAGATACACGGTGTCGCCCGGAGCAATCACTTTGGCTTTAGCGTCCTTGTGGTTGAGCACCACGTCCTCGATGATACCTGTGCCGAGTGCTCCATAGGTCTTAATCATGTTCACGAGCTTGGTCTGTGACCCGAAAACCGTTGTGTGACGCAGCCAGCAATATGGCATGTATCCCATAGTCTCGGCTTTGTTGCCGCCGCGTGTCATGCCCGAGTTGGGCACCCAAATAAGGTCGTAGATGGCTCCCAGTTCTTGGCTGCGAGCCGCGAGGTTGTCCCACTTGGTGTAGTCATAGCTGTCCCAATAGAAACCTTGCAGCATGATGCCGCCATAGTTTGCCGGCCATCCTTGTGCCATCGCCCCTATAGCAATAAGCAATGAGGCGAGAGAGAGATTGAATTTTTTCATTGATGTTATGTTTTTGATTTATGATTGGCTAATTTTAGCAAGCAAAAGTAATAAAATATAAGCAAAAACTAACACTTTTTATAGTAGTATATTTTTCAAAAAAGGTGCAAACGTTTGCGTTTTTCTTGTGTCAATGAAAAAATAGTAATAAATTTGTGGGTCAATAAATTACTTGAAAATGATTATAAAAGATCTATTGAATATTTCTTTCAGGCGCGTGTTGTGCCTGGTGTTAGTTGTGCTTTTGTCGTGGTCCTGCTTCGCCTCGGACTATGTAGTGAAGATGAAACGCAAGAGCGGGGTCTACACCATCCCATGCTGGGTGAATGGCTTGAAAGGAGATTTTATCTTCGACACCGGAGCTGCCAACACAAGCCTCTCGCAGGAGTTTGTCAACGAGCTGTTGCGTCGCAAACTGCTGTCGCACTCCGATTTTACCGGTGCCACCCAAACCCGCAACGCCAGTGGCGTGGTCGACAACAACACTACTATCCACATTGGTGAGCTAAAGCTTGGGAACCGCATCATCTATAACGTGAGGGCTATTGTGGCTACATCGCAAAAGGCCCCGTTGCTGCTGGGTCTTAACGTGATAGACCTGCTGGGAGAGTGGTCGATGAGCAAGGGGCGTCTGGTGCTCTATGGTCCCGACGACCCCACGGAATATCAGGACAGGGAGTTGGCGAGCGATTATCCTCCAATGGTCGACAGTGAGGTGACTCCCTTGCCCGAACTGCCGCCGATTGATGCCGTGGATGCCGATGGTGCCACGCCGAGCATGAGAATTCGTGCCTACAAGGGCGATGCCATTGCCCAGTACCTCATGGGAATGAGTTTTCTCACTGGTGCTGGTGTCGATGCCGACCCAAAAATTGCGGTGTTTTGGCTGGAGCTTTCGGCGGCACAGAATTATAGGCCGGCGCAGCTGCAACTTGCCGACTGCTTCGAGCAGGGTATTGGCACCGAGCGTAACCAGCGTGCCGCCGACTACTGGCGCAACCGCGCCGAAACCGAAGGACTGGAGTAGTTCACCCTCTCAATTTTTTGTCAAACGATTAAATACGAATAAAAACTATATCCTTAGATGCAGAATGGGGCGCTCCTGCGGAGCTTAAAATTGGGGGAGGTTCGCTGTTCGCACACCGTGCCTTTGGCACGACTTATGCTGCTCACTCCCCCGAGCTAAAGGTTATTGAGCCTGCGGCTCTAAAATTATTTATAAACAACAGAAATTTCTGAATATTCTGATTTTAATATTTCAAACCAAAACAACAAAAAATAACCAAAACAACCAAGAGAAAACCAAGTCAACCAATAATTTTTATTTTAATTTTAGTGCGAAGCACCATTTTAATTTTAGCACGCAGTGCTTTAATTTTAAGCGAAGCGACCTTATTGAGAGGGGGCTGTGAGACTGTTGTGTATTAATTTATATTTATGATAATTTGCGGGCAATTCCCGGTAATTTGCGTTGAAAAACCACGCGCAGCCAGCCTCTCCCCTCAGTTTTTGTCAGACGATTAATAACGATAAAGAACAATGTCATTAGATACAGGAGCGTCCTTTCCTGCATCTATGATGATTTTGTGTTGATTTCTTGCCGATATCGGCAAAAACTGTTATTTTTGTAGCATGATTTATTGATTTTCTTGCCGATAGAATTGTTATGGAGTATATATCAGTCAAGCAATATGCCGCGAAATATGGCATTTCGGAGCGCACAGCACGCAACTACTGCGCTATAGGAAAAATTGATGGAGCATTCTTGGTGGGCAAAACATGGAATGTCCCCAAAGATGCTGTGTTGCCTTCACGTGGCAAGAAGCTGAAAGAGTCACCACTCTTAGCCGCACTGCGCGAGGAAAAGGCAAGCAGGATGAAAGGTGGAATATATCATCGTGTGCAGATCGACTTCACTTACAATTCCAATCACATTGAAGGCAGCAAGCTCACTCATGACCAAACTCGATATATCTTTGAGACCAACACCATAGGCATTGGCGGTGGAGCCATAAATGTAGACGACATCATTGAAACTGCCAATCATTTTCGGTGCATCGATTTTATCATCGATAATGCTGAGGTTAGACTTACCGAATTCTTCATCAAGCAGCTTCATGAGATGCTCAAAACAGGCACTGCCGATTCAAGAAAGGAGTGGTTTGTGGTGGGTGACTACAAGCGTTTGCCCAACGAGGTTGGGGGAATGGAGACAACGCCCCCACGCGAGGTGCATCGCCAAGTCAAGGCTCTACTGGGTGAGTATTACAAGAAGAAAGTGCATGCCATCGATGACATCATCGACTTCCACCAGCAATTTGAGGCTATACATCCTTTTCAGGACGGCAACGGAAGGGTAGGGCGTCTCATAATGTTTAAGGAATGCCTTGCCTGGGGCATCGTGCCATTCATTATCACCGATGAGCTTAAGATGTACTATTATCGGGGGCTACGAGAATGGCCAACCGTGAGAGGCTACTTGCTCGATACATGCCTCACAGCGCAAGATCTCTTCAAGGCAATGCTCGACTATTTCAAGATTAAGTATTGAAACAGCATTTTATTCAAAAAGCAGTGTGTCACACAAATTACCGTGAATTGACCGCAAATTACCAATAAAGACAAGAACACAAGATAAGGGTCGCTTCGCTTAAAATTACTGAGCCTGCGGCTCTAAAATTATTTATAAACAACTGAAATTTCTGAATATTCTGATTTTAATATTTCAAACCAAAACAACCAAAAAATAACCAAAACAACCAAGAGAAAACCAAGTCCACCAATATTTTTTATTTTAATTTTAGCGCATTAGCGCATTAATTTTGAAACAAATTTTAGCGAAGCTTTAATTTTAAGCTCCGTTAGGAGCGTCCCTTCCTGCATCTAAGGATATAGTTTTTTATCGTGGTTAAATCGTTTGAAAAAACGAGAGGTTGGGCTTTACAGGCCTCGCTTCAGTTTGATGAGGTCGTCCTTGTGGAGCTTGGCGTCGGTAGAAAGGTCGTTGATTTTTGCAAGCTCTTTGAGGCGAATGCCAAACATCTGCGAGACGAGCCACAGAGATTCACCTTCTTCCTTCACCCTGTAAATCTCGTGAGTGCCTTGCGACTCGCTGTGCTTCTTGTTTACATAGATGATGTCGCCCGGCTCGGGTTGTTCTCCCGGGTTCTTAAGGTCGTTGTAGTCGAGCAGCTTGTCGAGCTTCATGTTGTACTCAGCGGCAATGTCTTGATAGTTGTCGCCAAGCACAGCCATGATATAGTTCAGGCCGTGACGCCGCTTTGTGGGATGCCGCAGGATGGGGCGGTCGCGCTTCTTGCGCGTGTCGGGCTTGTCGATTTTCTCGATGGGCTTTTCGCCCGAATACTGGTCCAGCCCGTAGGTCTCGATCATGCTGATGAGTTTCTCGGCATAGAGGGGGTCGGTGGCATAGCCGCATCGCTTTAGACCGTGAGCCCAGCTGCGATAGTCGGTGATGTCGAGAGAGAACAGCGACTGGTATCGCTTTTGCTTCAAGAATCGTGAGTGGTCGAGAAAGGACTCGTGCACCGAGCGATACTTGCGGTAGCACACTTTGCCGCCCAGTACCACGCTGTCGCCACGGTAGGAGCGGTGACACTTGATGCCAAAGTGGTTGTTGCCCTCACGGGCAAGGCGGCTGGTGCCGGCAGCACTCTCGAGCAGCCCCTGCGCCAGTGTAATGCTCACGGGAATGCCATTGTCGCGCTCCTCGATGAGGGCGGCATTTTTATACATGTCGATGTAGCGATAGACCTGCTCTCGTGTGACACACAGGCTGATATTATTAAAAAAAAGCGTAAAAAACAGGCAAAAAGCAATTTTTTTCTTGATATTTGGAAAATTATCAATAAATTTGCGAATGCTATTATAAATCTTGAACATCATGACCGAAAAGAATTTTGTCACAAAGATACACATTTACTCTTATAATGAGCTAAGTGATGAAGATAAAAATCTTGTGGACCTTGCCAAAGAGGCCACACAGAGAAGCTATGCACCTTACAGCAAATTTCACGTGGGGTCGGCTTTATTGCTTGAAAATGGAGTGACAATAATAGGAGCAAACCAGGAAAATGCAGCCTTTGCCGGAACCTGTGGCGAGCGCAGTGCGTGCTATAATGCCGGTGCCAACTATCCAGGCGTGCCCATCAAGAAGATGGCTATAGCCGCCTTTACCCGTGGCAGCTTTGTGGAGTCGCCAACGGCCCCCTGCGGCGTGTGCCGCCAGGCTTTGCTGGAATTTGAGACCCAAGCCAACCAGCCTATTGAGGTGATTCTTGTGGGTCGTGATAAAATTTATAAGCTCGACAGCATCAAGTCGCTATTGCCATTAGCCTTCAGCGAGTTTTAAAGCATGATGAAACATATTATAGGTATCGTTGCGACAATAGTGCTGGCTTTTGTCGGCGCGTCGCTGTTGTGTGCCCAGGAGCGCCCTGCGATGCACGAAATCGATGCCATCAACGACAGCATCATCGAGGAGGGCAACACCCTGTATCTTCACGACAAGCTCAACTGGGTGATGAGCGATGCCTACAAGCAGCTGTGTTCGAGCAAAACTGCTTCGCTGTCGGTGGTTGGCGAGTTTAACGACTCGCTATTGAGCGGCATCATGATTGACGTTGACCAGATGAAGTGCGTGTTTGAATGCCGTTTAAACCTTAACACCGGCGAGATTGAGCCGTTTGACCTTGTGAGGGGTCTCACTCCCAAAGAAATAGCTCGTGCCGAGCTACAAGTAGACCTGCTTGACAAGGTGAGTGCACTCGACGGCATTGGCAACGTTGCCGAGGCAGGAAATCTCAATGCCGACGTGGTAGAAATCAACAAGCACCTTACCCGAGTGTACCTGCTTCAAGGCACCAACAGGTCGAAGCTGATACCCTTTGGCAACGATTACTCGTTTGACTTTGACGCTAACGGAACCCTTTTAGCGCGTCGCAAGTATCACCGCACGTTTATCCCCATCGACTTTAGCGGCAAGGAGGGCAACATAAGAAAATGCACGCATTCGCATGTGGCGGATAATCCCTATATCACGCCCACCGATATAGCGACATTTCTGCTCTATGGCCATGACCTTTATGGGATGAAGACCTTCTCGGTCTACAGCCCGGCACTGAAATGCTACTTCACTTATAATGCCGACACCGGCACCATTGTGCTGGTCGACGATGAAGAGTCGATGAAGGATTGAAGCAAATTTAATTCTCACAAAAGCGGCTAATTGCGCAATCGTATTTTTAAAAAACTTGAATTTACCATAAACATGACAGCCATGCCAAGAAAGAATGAAAAGCATAGTGCTATCCAAGTGGTTATCTTTTTGTGCCTGTTGCTCTCCTGTGTGTCGGCAAATGCCCAGAAAGGACACAAAACGTTGAGAGAGTGGGGATTCCCAACAGGAATTTTTGAGGCAGGACGCTTTAACGCCATTACCGATGTGCCAGGTGTTACGGTAGGTCATGTGACCTGCATCGTGGGCGATAGTGTGCGCACCGGCGTGACAGCCATTGTGCCACATCAGGGCAATATCTTTCGCAATAAGGTGCCGGCGGCAATCTATGTGGGCAACGGATTTGGCAAACTTGCCGGCGTGACCCAGGTGCAAGAACTTGGCAATATCGAAACGCCGATAATCCTGACCAACACCCTGAGCGTGGCTGCCGGTATGGAGGGCGCGATACGCTACACGCTGATGCAGCCCGGTTGCGAGAATGAAAAATCGGTAAATGCCATCGTGGGCGAGACCAATGACGGCCGCCTGAACAACATAAGGCAGATGTTTGTCACTCCACAAATGGTGATTGATGCTATCAATAACGCCCATGGCGGCCCAGTGGAGCAGAGCAGCGTGGGTGCCGGAACTGGTACCATCTGCTTTGGATTCAAGGGTGGTATTGGCACCTCATCACGTGTGTTGCCAACATCGCTTGGCGGTTACACGATAGGCGTGATAGCACAGACCAACTATGGCGGCATTCTTGAAATAGACGGTGTGCAGGTGGGTCAACGGCTTGAAAAACATGATTTTATTAATCATGTGCGCAAGACCGAGAACGTAGACGGCTCGTGCATGATGGTGGTAATTACCGATGCACCGCTCGACTCGCGCAACCTTGAGCGAGTGGCAAAGCGCGCCATGATGGGCATGGCAAAGACTGGCGGCATAGCAAGCAACGGCAGCGGCGACTATGTTATAGCCCTCTCGGTAGCCCCCGAGAATCTTATTAGCGACAACGCCAAGAAACTCACAACCACCGTGCTCGCCAACAGCCAGATGTCGCCGATTTTTGCCGCTACCATCGAAGCTACCGCCGAGGCATTGTGGAACTCCCTGTTCATGGCCGATGGCATGACTGGCTACAATGGAAATCACGTTGAGGCACTGCCTGTTGAGAAGGTGCTCGAGATGTTAAGGAACAGGTAAGGAAAAACTGGACCTTTAGCCGTTTATTAAACAGAATTAAGCTCTAACCGACAGCTTGCTTGTTAGCGTCCATGAGCCGGTTAATCTTTTTCATCTCAATGATGAGAAGAATCATTCCGATTAACGAAGCCAGGAAATCGCTCACCGGGAAGGCATACCACACGCCATCGAGCTGGAGCAATGGCGGCAGGATGATAAGGAATGGCAAGAGGAAAATTACCTGACGCGACAGGCTCATGAAAACCGACTTTGTGGCTTCGCCCAGCGACTGGAAGAAGTTGGTGGTAACAATCTGGAAACCGGCAATCCAAAAGACTACGTTGGCGATGGGCATGGCATGCTCGCAAGCAGCAATCAAGCTCTCGTCGGTAGTGAAAATCATTGCCACATAGCGGGGGAAGAAGATGCTGGCAATGGTGCCAATAAGGCACACGCCGGTGCTCACCGCCACCGTGAGCCAGTAGGCTCGCTTTAGACGGTCGAATCGCTTGGCGCCATAGTTGAACCCCACAATGGGCTGCATGCCCATGCACACCCCCAGCACAAACATGATGGCGAGTTGCGAGAAGGTCATGAAAATTCCCATGGCGGCAACGCTTGTGTCGCCACCATATTTATAGATGGTATTGTTCAAGACTGCATTGATAACGCATCCTGCCGTGTTGACGATGCATGGAGCGGCACCCACGGCAAGAATGGGCTTTAATATTTCCCAGTCGATGCGGTAAATGCCTTTCTTGTAGTGAATCTCGCTTTTCTTGTTGATGAAGTGCAGCTGCACGTAAATCATGGAGATGAACATCGCGATGTCGGTAGCCACGGCAGCACCCTTGATGCCCCACTTGAAGCCGAAGATGAAAATTGGGGCGAGGATAACGTTAAGGCCTGCTCCAATGAAGTTGGCCCACATCGCCTTTTTGGGATATCCCGTAGCCCTCATGATGTTGCAGAACGAGAAAGTGAGGTTGTTGAACAGCAATCCGGGCAGGATGTATAACATGAAGTCGCGTGCGTAGGGAAGCGAAGTGGCGCTTGCCCCAAAGAGGATGAGCACCTCGTCGATGAAGATGGCAAATAGCGTGAGATATATAGTGGCAAAAATGAGCGTCATGATGATGCTGTTGCCCAAGATGTACTCGGCAGTGCGCCGCTTGCCCTGTCCCAGCACTATCGAAGTGCGTGCTCCGGCACCGCCACCAATGAGCACTCCAAAAGCCGCCGAGACGTTCATGACCGGGAACGTGATTGCCAGTCCGGCAATAGCGTCGGGGCCGACGCCTTGCCCGATGAACATGCGGTCGATGATGTTGTAGACCGACATGACCACCATACCCACAATTGAAGGCAAGCTGTACTTGTATAACAGCTTGCCTATAGGTGAGTTCTCAAGTTCGCTAAGTCGATTGCTACTTGTCATGCGCGTTGATAGAACCCTTTGTGGTAAGAACGTTATTCGATTACTAAATCTTCAAGAATTTCGATCCAAGAGTTGTCTTTGGTTTTTTTAGCCTTGTTCTTGAATTCTTTTTCGGTGTCGCTGTAGGCATCTCTCTTAAGATACTTAAGAATCCAGATGGCTCGGCGATTGTCCTTGTCAAGCTCAAGGGCACTGATAACGTCCTTGGCGGCTTTTCCATAGTCCCAGTCGTTGTAGTATTCTACAGCTCTCAGAGCATAGGGCTCGGGATTGTCGGGCTCAAGCTTGATTGCCATGGTATAGGCCTTGATGGCGTCTTTGCGCTTATTGAGCGAGCCGGCTACTGTTCCAAGTCCCAGATAGCCTTCCACTTCTTTGGGGTCGAGCTGCACAAGATAGCCATAGTCGACCATAGCCTCGTTGTATCGTTTCATTCTCTTGAACATGTTGGCACGCCTAAGATAGCTGAACGTGTCCTTGTCGTCATATTTCAATGCCATGTTCAAGTCCTCGATGGCACTGATGGTGTCCTTAGCCTGAATGTGAACGGTCGACTGGGTGAAGTACATCCAGTTGTTCATGTAGTTGTTATCGGCTTCGATGCGTCCCGAGCGAGCTTTGTCAATGGTTTGAAGAGCTTCGTAGGCATTACCCATGTCGCTCTGTATTGCCGCCAGGCAAGTCAAGGCATAGGCATCGTTGGGGTGAGATTTCAAGTAACGGTTAATTGCCGTGAGTGCTGTAGACAGGTCATCGTCGCTATAAGCATTCACCGCTTGTTCAAAATCGGTTACAGGTGCTGCGGTGACTTGCTGTGTTCCTACCATACGAATAGATTTTTTCTTCACCGACAAGGCGCTTGCTGTACCTGCCATGAAGGCAACAAGCATAATAAAAATCGCAATTCTTTTCATGAGTCAAAGTGTTTAAAGTGTTCTTACTGACCGCAAAGATAATCAAAAATCTTCAAGTTGTTTCAATAAAACAAGAAAAAAGTCCATGCAAGGTGCTTGCAAGGACTTTTTGGAGTTGAGAAGCCCAGAATTAGTAATTCTCGGCCTTGATTTGGAAGTAAGACTGAGGATGGTTGCAGACGGGGCAAACCTCAGGAGCCTTCTTGCCAACAACGATGTGGCCGCAGTTGCTGCAATGCCAAATCACGTCGCCGTCGCGCGAGAATACCACTTCGTCCTCGATGTTCTTCAAGAGCTTGCGATAGCGCTCCTCGTGTTCCTTCTCGATGGCTGCCACGCCTCGCATTTTCTCGGCGATTTCGGTGAACCCTTCTTCGTCGGCCTCGCGTGCCATTCGGTCGTACATGTCGGTCCACTCAAAGTTCTCACCGGCAGCTGCCGCAGCCAGGTTGTCGGTAGTGGCCTTGATAGCTCCACCCTCGAGATACTTGAACCACATCTTGGCGTGTTCCTTCTCGTTTTTGGCTGTTTCTTCAAAGATGGCGGCAATCTGTACAAATCCATCTTTCTTGGCCTTGCTTGCAAAGTAATCATACTTGTTGCGAGCCATAGACTCACCCGCAAAAGCGTCGAGCAAGTTTTTCTCGGTCTTGGTACCTTTCAGTTCTTTCATCTTATTTGAAAAATTTAAAGTGAATATATATTAGTTATTTATAAAATTTCAAGAATGGTAGCCCCTCTGTCACTCATGCTTAGCTGCCTCTTCCATCTTGATGCTTGCCTCTTTGTCTTCCTGGCTCAAGAGGTGTCGTCGCATCTGCTCGTTAACACCATCAATCACGTTGACGATGTAGTCGCCAATTTTCTCGGCCTCATTCACGATGTCCATGTAGAAGATGCCAGCCTGATAAGGATATTTCTTTTGGTTGATATTCTCGATGTTCTCGGTGCGCAACTGGTTGCGGTAGTTGTTGATTTCGCGCTCCTTGTTGTAGCTGCGCATGAGGTCGTCGGTGCCGGCATTGTCGATGTCGCTCAAGATGACAATCATGTTGCTCATCGCCTCACTCACGTATTTAAGAATGGTGTCGATGTTGTTGTAGTTGTCTTCTCCAAAGTGTGTCCCCACTTCTTCCTTGCGCACAAGAGTTCGCCCAATGTTATAGCAGCCGTCGGCGATGCTTTCAATTTCGCTCACACATCTGAGCATGGTAGCGACCTGCATCTTTGCTTCATAGCTAAGCCGTCCTTCCACCACCTTGTTGAGATAGTTGGCAATTTCTATTTCCATGCGGTCGCTAATGTCCTCATATTTACCGATGCGGGAGTAGATTTGGTTAAAATCTTCGGTGCCGGTCTTAGTGTGGATGAGTTGCTTAGCCATTCCGAGCATTCGGTCGACCCGCTCGGCAAAAACCACTATTTCGCGCTGGGCCTGCATGATGTTAAGCTCGCTGGCGTTGAGCAGTCCTCCTTGAATGTACTTAAGTTGGAATTCGGAATCCTCTTTCTTGTGCGACTTCACAAGCCAGTTCACCAGCTTCACATATTGCTTTGTAAACCAAATCATTGTGAGCAAGCTCAGGATGTTGTAAACAGTGTGCCACAAAGTGAGTCCAAGCGACATGCTGCCAATTAGCCCAGCGTTAGCTACCCCTCCGCTTGCCACGGTTGTGTAAAGCAAGGTGGGGTCGCCGGCATGCACCACGTCGCGTGTTAGCCACACGATGAGGCTGTTAGTGAAAGGGAAGAAGAACACTATCATCACTGCCGCAGTGAAAATGTTGTACATCAAGTGCCCCATCGCCGCTTTCTTGGCGGCAACGTTACCCCCCAGTGAAGCCAGCAGAGGGGTGATAGTGGTTCCCACATTGCCACCCAGCACCATGGCGCAAGCCATGTCGAAAGGTATCCACCCCTTGGTGCCCATAATCAGAACGATGGCAAATGTGGCTGCGCTCGATTGTATAATCATCGTCACTACAAGTCCCACGCTCATGAAAATCAACATAGACCAGAACCCCAAGCTGGTGTAGTTCTTAAGAGCTTCAAAAATCTCGGGGCTCTTGCTCAGGTCGGGGACATTGGCATTGATGTAGGCCAGTCCCATAAAGAGAAAGACGAAACCAATGAGAAATTCTCCAATCGACTTTATTTGATTATTCTTGAAGAACAGCATGGGCACCGCCAGTGCCATCAAGGGCATTAGAATAACGCTCATGTTCACCTTGAATCCTAAAATGGCAACTATCCAAGAAGTGAATGTTGAGCCCAGATTGGCACCAAAAATCACCGCCATAGATTGCTCAAGGCTCATCAGTCCCGCGTTGACAAACGAGACCACAATGACAGTCGAAGCCGATGAGCTTTGAATAAGCGCCGTTATTAAGATGCCGGTTGTGACCCCTGTGATTCTATTGCGAGTCATGGCATTGAGAATAGAGCGCAAGCGGTCGCCTGCTGCCTTCTGCAATCCCTCGCTCATCACCTTCATTCCATACAGGAAGAGGCACACCGAGCCGATAAGAGCAATAAAGTCAATAAGAGAGTAATCCATTGATGCAAGAGTAATTATCTCATTAGTAAAAGAGTGGAAACGTGAATCAATGCCCCGCCATTTCCGCTTTTATATTAAAGAATTCTATAAAATCAATCTTTTTTCTTGATGCCCATTCGAGCCTCGACAACGTTGAGGACATAGTCTCCAACGGTTTCGAACTCGTCGAAGATGTCGCCATACATGGTGCCGATAGCATAACTGTACTTCTGCTCGTTTACATCGTTGAAGTTCTCGGCTTTAATCATGTCGCGATAGTTGTCAATCTCGTTCTCGTTATTGTAGGCACGGTTGATGTTGTTGTGCTCCTTGTAGCTGACGAGGATGTGGTTCATCTCGGTGAGGCTGTTGTCAACGAGTTCCATCATCGTCTTGATGTTCTTGACTTGATAGTCTAAGAATTTTTCCTTGCCCGAACGGTATCGGTTGATAATGCGTGCAATCTTGTAGCAGCTGTCGCCAATACTCTCTATTTCGGATATTTCGCGCAGCATGGCCCGCATCTTGGCTTTAGTTTCGTCGCTCAAGTGAGCATCGCTCACGTCGTGCAGGTAACTGGCAATATCTACTTCCATCTGGTCGCTGATTTCCTCATATTTCTCGATGCGGGAGTATAGCTTGACAAACTTGTCCTTGTCCTCCTCGTCGAGCAGAGAACGCACCATTCCAAACATGCTTTGAATGCGCTCGCCAAAAGACTTGATTTCCTTTTGGGCCTCAAGAACCGAGAGCTCAGGGGTTTTCATGATACCCGACGTGATGAAGTGCAGCTTGAAGTCGTCTTCTTCGTCCTCACGCCGTGGCTTGATGATTGCGCACACCAGTTTCTCGATTTGAGGAATGAACCATATCAGCACTGCGGTGTTGGTGATGTTGAATGTCGAGTGGAAGCCGGCAAGCACCACCGAGATGCGAGCAAGATTGCTTGCATAGTTGGGGTCGCCGGCAGGCATGTCCTGGTCAAATCCTGCCATGTCGCACACCAGTCCCACAAACGGCTTGAACAATATCAGAGACCAGATAACACCTATCATGTTGTAGGTGAAGTGGGCGAGTGCTGCACGCCGTGCCTGCACGTTGGCACCCATGGCGGCAATGTTGGCAGTAATGGTGGTGCCTATGTTCTCGCCCAGGACGAGCATAATGCCTTGATATATTGTCATTACACCAGTGGAGCACAAAATCATTGTGATGGCCATCATGGCGGCACTCGACTGCACGCACAGGGTGAGAATGCTGCCAATGACGAGGAAAAGAAGATAGCTCCACATTGAGTCGCCAAACTGTGAGAAGAAGGCCATGATGCTGTCGCGCATTGCGGGGTCGTTGGCAAAGTTGGTGCCGGTTTCCTTGAGAGTACCCAGTCCCAGAAAAAGGAAAGCCACACCAAACAGGAAGTCGCCAATAACGCGCCGTTTCTTCATGTAAATCAAGATGATGCCAATGAAGAAAGCCGGATAGACGAAGTCGGTGATATTGAAAGAGAATCCCAAACTCATGATCCATGCGGTGACGGTGGTACCGATGTTGGCACCCATAATCACCGAGATGGCTTGAATCAGGGTAAGTAAACCTGCGTTTACAAAAGATACCGTCATCAGCGTGGTGGCGGTAGAACTCTGGACTGCTGCTGTGACAGCGACACCAGTGAGCATTCCAGTGAAGCGGTTGGTAGTCATGGCTCCGAGCACACGTCGCAGCTGAGGGCCAGCCATCTTTTGTAAACTCTCACTCATCGACTTCATGCCAAACATGAGCAGAGCCAATGAACCAATGAGCTTGAAAACGATTAAAATAGACATATTAACTGTTGTTGTGTTTTATTATTGGTGTTGCAAATATAGTAATAATTAATGGTTTTTCATTAATTCTACACCTTATATTTTCACGTTTAAGGCATTTTGTGAAAAAAAGCCCATCCCGAAGGTGAGCTTGTCATTAAATGTCTTGCGTGCTCATAAATGAATACTTTATTATCCCAATGCAAAAATAATCACTTTTTTGAAAACAAGTGCGTCCATCAACAACAAATGAAGTAAAAAAAAGATGCACCCGCGTTGAGTGCGAGTGCATTTTTTAAACGGTGAAAGTGTGTTTCGAAGTGACTCAAAACTTAACACTTATCACTTAATCACGACTTTCTTGCCATTGTTGATGTAGATGCCGGGAACGGTTGGCTTGCCGTTGAACTTCACGCCCTGGAGGTTGTACCAGTTGTTGTCGTCCTTAGCGGTAGTAACGGTGTCGATGCCGGTAACCTTGTCGATCTTCATGTAAAGAGGAGCATATAAGCCTTGTGCTGGAGTAGCTGGCTTCTCACCAATCTCAATGACGTACTTGTTGGCATCCTCAACCTTGAAGTTAGCACCGTCAATGAGGTCGATATTTACGCCATAGAGAGGCTCGTTAATCAGGAAGAAGCCTGCCTGGGTTTCGTCGATACCACCGAACCAAATCCAGCCACCGTCGCTTGCGGGAGTGACAATCTTGAACTCGGCGCCTGCCTCAAGATCGACTGTTGCAGTGTAGATGTTGCCTTCTGCCTCGGCAAATGGGATGAGGCCATCTGCCTGATTCCAGTCATTGAATGTGCCAATCAGGTAGAATTCGTCGTAGGTGTCGGATGCTGGTGTGGCAGCTGGCATGTAGATTACCTCACCCAGCGAAGCATTGTCGGCTTTGTCGACAATCACCTCGGCTATGTGCTCGAAGTCTTGAACGTCGACGTTCCAGGTGTTGCCCTGTGCATAGGTTGTAGCAGTGGTGTTGTTGTACCAGTCATACTTTACAAATGGGTCGCCGTTGCCGTTGTCTTTAAACACGTTGCCACCAGGGTTGTAGTCCTCGGCTTCAGGATTCTCGACCTTGCCGGCGTTAACGTTAACGTTGCCAATCACAGTAACGCCCCACACGTTTCCTTCAATGTGGTTGCCCTCCATGTAGGCATTGGCTATCACGTTGGTCGAGTTGCAGGTAATGTTGAGACCGCTGCCGCCGTTGTTGGGGTTGCTGATGTACTTGTTGTTGAGAACGGTGTTGTTAATCATGCGCACGTTGCCGGGACCGGTGAGAGTGATGCCATAAGAGCAGTTCTCAACAAAGTTGTTGGTAACATAGAGTGTGCCAGTGGGAGGGTTGCCCAGCAGGCATGCCAGTGCGATACCGCCCGAGCGAGTCTCGGCGGCGGCACCGTGAATCTCATTATCGTCGATAATGATGTCGTAAGGACCAGTTGCACTCATGTTGATGGCGGGATAGAGGCGGGCGCTGGCATTGGGCTTGTTGATAATGTTTTGCTTGATGCTAATGCCGCAAGCCACGTTGGCACCGCTTGCCACAGCCGAGAGGGTGGGGTTGTTAAACTCGCATTCCTGAACCAGGTTGCCCTTGCTCAGCGAGGTGAAGTTGATAACGGCATTGCCACCCTTGCTGTTATGGTCGTTGAAGGTGCATCCAACCACGGTGAGGCAGCCTTCCTCGGTGCCGTTGCCATAGTTGATGCCCACATAGTTGAAGGTGCTGCCAATGATGTTGGCGCTTGCGCCTTCTTGATACATGCGGAAGCCCTTGGCAGTGCCTTCGGCTCCCTCGGCTGCGCCAATGGTGGCATTGGTGATAGTGAGGTTGCCATTAACTTCCATTGTTGAAGAACCTCCAAAGAGCAGTGTTTCGCCTTCGCCAATTACAAGGTCGCCATTGATGGTGAAGTAGTTCTTGTTGAGAATGATGTTGTTGTCGTCGTAGCCGAGTCCGTCAACGCCTTCGGGCAACGAAGCTGGCAGATTGATGACGTAGGCGCCATCGACAACAGCAACACCTGTGCCGTCCTCAAGAACCGGGACCAGAGTGGCAAGGTCGCTCAGTGTGTAGGTCTTGGCACTTGCCAGTAAAGCAATTGCCATAAAGCATAGAGTAAAAATCTTCTTCATGTGTTATTGGGTTAAAGAAGTTAATAAAAATGGTTTTAGATGTCAGTCATTTCTATGAAAATCATGACAATGCAAAGATAGTAAAAAACTTTTTAGATTGTCACAAATAATACCGAAAAGTTTTAAAGAGGGGAGAGTGAGAGGGTGAGAGAGGGGAGTGGTGTTTTCAAAAGCCGTCACTTTGAGGTAGGACACGGTGGCAGGAGCCTGCTTAGTGCTAAAAACGTCAATTACGAGAAAAAATCTGGCAAAGGGTGCTAAGTTCTCGTTTTTTATTTGTAATTTTGCCATATCTCTTGGTCGTGACTTAGAGGTTTCGAATGAGGTTAGATTGTTGTTTGATGCACTACCTTTGCATGCTTAAAAATATACAGGTAAATGGATGTAAAGCAAATAATGAGTGATATTCTTGTTGCCGAGAGTCAGGCAATAAGCAAGATTCCCGTAACCGATGAATATGAGAAAGCAGTGCATTTAATCGTTGAGAAAGTGCATG
Source organism: uncultured Prevotellaceae bacterium (assembly GCA_946410125.1). Lineage (GTDB taxonomy): Bacteria > Bacteroidota > Bacteroidia > Bacteroidales > Muribaculaceae > Sodaliphilus. The sequence goes on from CAMJZF010000023.1 coordinate 21,277, forward strand.
TTCAGGGCGGCAAGCTTGTGACCTCGGGGATGGGAAAGTGTGGACAGATTGCCGACAACATCGCTACCACTTTTTCCTCGACAGGTATTCCTGCAATATTCCTGCACCCCAGTGAGGCGCAGCATGGCGACTTGGGAATGCTGCAGCCTGGCGATGTGATGCTGCTGCTCTCCAACTCGGGCAAGACCACCGAAATATTGGCTCTGGTTTCGCTTGCCAAGGAGCTTTACAGCCAAATTCCCATAATAGTCATTACAGGGAATCCTCAAAATGAACTCGCACAAATTGCCGATGTGTGCCTGAGCACCGGTGGAGCTCCCGAAGTGTGCCCGCTGGGTCTCACTCCCACCACTTCTACCACGATGATGACAGTGATTGGCGACGTGCTGGTGGTGAGCGCAATGAAAGCCACGGGATTCACTCGTGAAGACTATGCCAAGCGTCATCACGGTGGATATCTTGGTCGCAAGAGTCGTGACCTGTGCAATCGCTTTTGAATTTATTGAAACTTAAATCAACCATTATAAAATATGCGAAAAATAATAGCAATAGGTGAGTCGATATTAGACACCATTTATCAAGATTACCGTCCTGTAAGGTCGTTTGTGGGTGGACGAGTGAGCAATGCTGCCGCCTCACTTGGCGAGCTTGGCTTGCCAGTGTCGATGGTGAGCGAGTGCTGTACCGACAAGGTTGGCGACTGGGTTGTTGAATTCTTCAAGAGCCATAATGTGGATACCAATTCCATTGACCGTTACACCGATGGCTCCACTCCGCTTGCCGCAATCTTCAGTCAGGATGGCGAAGAAGAAAAGATAGTGAATTACGGCGTGTATCCCTCTAACCGTTTCAACGTGATATGGCCACGCATTGACGAGGATGACATCGTGCTCTTTGGCTCTTATTATGCCATCGACACCCCCCAGCGCGAGCGCCTTTTCGACTTGTTGAGCTATGCTTGCGAGCGCAAGGCAATAGTCATTTATTTGCCCGGTTTCCAGCATGGCACTCAGTTTAATGTTACCAAGGTGATGCCCAATATCCTTGAGAACTTTGAGGTGTCGACCATCGTTGTCGACCACGACAAGGACATCAACAACATGTTTCCCAATCAAGACAGTGACAAGGTGTATAACAACCACATCAAGTTCTATGGTCCCACCTATGTCCACATCAATTCTAATGAGAATGCCACTATCTACAAGGGTATAGACAAGACGCAATGCCCTTACACCTGCGACACATCCAACCACCTGGGATGGCAGGCAGGATTTATTGCCGGCATGATATATGAATTTATAGCCCGCGGGCTGAGGTGGGGCGACATTGGCATCCTTTCACCAGAAAAGTGGAAAGAGGTGGTTAAGGGAGCGTTTGAGTTTGCAGCCAATTCAGCATCGAGTGAAGACAATTGCATCTCTCCCGATTTTGCGAGAAAGAAATCGGCACTGCTTCCCGACCAGTGATACCCAAATTGATAATAAAAGAGTTACATGAAGCCTTTATTGATTGATGCGTCATTTCCTAAGCTCGGCAGCGACATTACCGTTGCCAAGGCACAAATCTCCACTATAGGGAAGCAGCCCGACCTGGAGGGATTGAGTCGTGATGCAGTGCTGGAAGTGCACTTGTGGCAGGTGTTATACTTGATAGACAATGGGCGGAGTGCCGAGGCCGCGCCTCTAATCGACACCCTGGTCTTTGATGAGAGCTACAGCGACATGCCAGCCCTTTATGTGAGCTGGCTATGGCTTGCCCGCATGAGCATTTTTGTCGCCAACAGCGACTTCATGCTCGCCCTTGGTGCCGCCGAAAATGCTCTCACGCAGATGGTTGACATCACCAACAAGAAAAAGGAAGACTTCCTTGCCATCCTTGCCTCGTTGCTCTACAATCTTGCAGCCGTGCACAACAGCCTGGGCGACAGCGCGCGCGCCAAGAAGGAGCTCACTAAGTGCCAGAAGCTCTTTGAACGTCTGGTCAAGAAAAACGAGCGTCGCTTCTCGCCAATGCTTCTCTATGCCATTGAAGCCTCAACGAGCATCTTAACATCTAAAGCACAGCAGATGGAAGTGCTCAAGCACTACGACGACGAGGTGAAGCTCTATACCGGCATGCTTAATAACGGTGACAGCAAGCGAACCCGTGAAGCGCTAATCAACCTTGTTAACTCACTGAAAAAAGAAGGCGACATCATGCTTGAAATGGGCAATGGGCGCAACGCGGCAAAGTATTATACTAAAGCTTTGCGTTATCAAAAGAAAGTGAGCACTCACATGGGTCACAAGGAGCTGGTGCTATCGATAGGTCTTGCCAAGGCACTTAACAAGGTGGTTAACCGTCGCGAGTCGGCCGAGCAGCTGCTTGAGTCGCTCCAGCCTCTTGCCAAGCGCCTGAATGCTACCAACGAACTTATTGAAATAGAGAACATGCTCAACAATAAGAACAAGAACACCAATATAATGAGCTTGCTAAAGAGCATCTTTTAGCAAATCACCACCAGATAAAAACCACGAGCACTATTTCTCAAGCGCGAGATATTAAACTAAAGTGCTATAAAAGAGTCCTATTAAAAGAATATATATTTAATAACCTTTTATTATGAACAGATTGATTAAACGTTACATTCCATTGATGCTGCTGGTGTGCGTGGCATTAACTTGCGCCATGAGCGCACAAGCCAAGACACCTAAGAAAAAAGCACGCACAGTCTATTACATCGTGTGCGCCAGCTATTCTTCGCTCGACAAGGCCATCAAGCATTCGGAGCAGATGAGTGAAGTCCTATTTTACCCTGTGTATCAGGCAACCGTTAACGGCAAGACCGTCTATCGCCTGTGCTGCGAGTGTTATTATAATCAAGCCGATGCCCAAAAAGACCTGAATGGAATTTTGAGTGGGTTTAAAGGCGAAGACTGGTGGATTTGGCCCTCAAAGGGCTTGGCTAAATGTGTTTATCGCCCATTGTCACCGGCCGATGGTGAGGAACGCATTCCTGAGTTGAAGCCCAATGTGCATGCCATTAGTGATTAATTTAAAAGAAAAAAGTGAGATGAAAAAAATACTATTTTTTTTGCTATCTGTAATGTTTACATTTACGGCTTGCGCCGGCGACAATTGGCGCTTAAAGGTGGGGCTGCCCGAAGATTGCACCAATCCTGTGTTTACACGCCCGTTCCGCATGAACTCCTCGAGCCGTGTAGAAGGTGCCGGAATTTGCATGAACGACGGTGAGGCCTACACCAACCGAGGCTGTGATTTTAGCTCTGAGTGGCATTATGAACCTAAGTTGCCACTGTGTGAAGAAGAGATAGCTGTATTGCCACGAGTAATGGGCTTGTATTTCAATGATGTAACCAATCCTCGTGTGTTGGAGCCGCTCAAGTTCTGTGTGGTTGCTCATCATGGCTGTGGTGCCGTGGTGGTTTACCGTGCTTTTGACAATTATCGGTACACCAACGTTCGTAGCGACAATCTGGAGCAGTTCATTGCCGTCTATGATGAAAAAGGCTCACTCACCGATGCCATGATGATGGGCTATGATGGTGACTTTAAAGAAATCATGAGCTTGGAGCCTCACAAGGAATATAAGGGGGTCATGTCTGATTCACATAGAATGGAGTTTGATAAGACAGGTGAGCACTTTACCATCACCCGCTACTCTTATTTGAAAGATGAAGGAGAAGGTGTGCCAGGCAAGGTGGAGATGAAGCGTTATTATACTATTACACCCGAAGGCAAGATTGTGCTTGACAAAATCACCAATAACAGTGAAGGATATGATGGAACAACCTCATTGAAACCTGGAGCTCCAATCGGTGAGGTTGCCAATGCCAATGGCATGAAACTGCTGGAGTTGATTCTCACCCCCATGAGTGACCCTGGCTTGTTGTCAAAACTCGATAATACAAGTGAGGCACTTCTCGACAACAAAATGGTGGGAGAGCGATTGATGCACCTGGGAATGATGGTTTATAACCGCAATCCCAAAGCTTTTCTTGACTATGTTTATCAAAACCGAGCCAAGACGTCGCTTGTAAAGCTGCTAAAGCGTGCCAAGACCTACACCGGGACTGGATGTGAATATCGCGACTGCATTGGCGAGACAATCAACAAGTTTGTACCCGGCAAGAAAGTCCGGGCGTGGTTTAAAAGCCAAGGTCTGCTGCAAGTAGTGCAAGACTAAGCTGGGATAATTTAGAATCTTATTCCTGCTAAAGCCGTGAATTCAATCATGGAGTTGATAAAGCTGCTGCCTTCCCGCTTGTAACGGTGATGGTCGGCGTAGCCTTGCAGCCCCATGAAGAAACTCTTGTGGTTATAGACCGCGCCAATGCGCAACCTCACGTTAAGCGACAGGGCACTCTGCTTTTCGCCTATCTGCGGCTTGATATTATAACGGTAACCGACATAAGGAGTTAGAGTGGCATTGAGCAGCCACTTGCGCCCCAATACCCAGTTGTAGCCGTAGCCAAAGAGCACGCAGTAGTCGTTGTAGAGAATGCGTGGCAGCTCTTCGGGCGAGGGGAGCAAGGGCACTGCCTCGTCGGGCAGCTCATCAGGATCAAATTTCACGTCGAAATGCTGGAGGCTGATTCCTGCAAGCCAGGAACCGGCACTGCGCTTCTGATACTTTGAGTAGCAATAGGCTGCTGCTTGAGCGTAACGCCGATTGTTGAAGAAGTAATAGGCCGTCACTCCCATCGCCTTGCGGCTGATTCCCGATTGCCTGGCTTTGTGGCGATTGCCATCGGCAGTCTTATCGGTATAGGTGACGTTGATATCGTTCCGGTTTTCCCAATAGTAGGCATCGGCGGCAAACCGTGCGCAGGTAAATGAGAAGTCAACTTTGTTCGACACCTTGCCGCCATGAATCAAGTTGCTAATGCTTATCGAGTATCCCACACTCACCGCCATGAACGAGAGCGACACACCAATGTTTGACACCAAGTTGCTGTTCATTGACATGTCAATGTTTTTTTGAGGCGTGCCCACGTAGCTGTCCACCCAGTTGTTGCTCTTGAAAATGAGTTTCCAGTTCTTGCCGGTGGGTTTCACATAGGCACTGTCGTAGCTGTTGAAAGCGCGGTCGCCCCACTTGTAGGTCTTGTAGCAGAACATGACAAACTTTGGGTAGCGCATGGTGCTGTCGTTAAAGTTAATCTTGCCATGTTTCATGGCTCGCCACCAGTATTGCTTGTCGCGAGTGGTATCGTAAGGCTCGTTGAGCTTGTCGTTGATGAGCTTGGTGATGTTGTTTTTTATCTGCTGGAATTTGCTGAGATTCTGGGTGGAGTCTTGCCGAAGGGAGTCTTGCCGCACTAAGTCTTGATGTTGCGGTACATTGGGCTGTGCCAGAGTCTGTCCCCACGACCACACTGGCACGCAAAGCATGAGAATTAATATCCAAAAAAGGTGTTTCATCACTTAACAGTGCTCTTTAGAAATCGCTGAAGAACGAAGGCCTGATAAGCAGTCCCAATCGCAGTCGACAGTGATATTTGTTGTAGTCGAGCATATTCTCGCCATAGCCGTCATAGAAGTGCAGCATGAGGAACTGGTTGTCCTTCTCACGGATGCGGAAGCCCACGTTGATGATGGTGTTGAAACTGAAGTTCCAGCCTTGGCGCTTCACAAAGGTGACATCGGCTACCCAACGCCTGTTGTTGGAGATAAACTGTGCACCAAGCTGGAAGATACCGCTATACTTTAAGATGTCTTTATTGTTCTGTCCATCGACAATGGGAATCCACACCTTGCCATGATACATCAAGTTGCGATTGATATAGGCCGAGCCGGCAAACGAAATCTTGTTCCAGCTGCGCGATGCCTCACCATCACGGCCATTGGACTCGTGCTCAACCATGATGAGGGTGTTTCCCACAAGGCGGCCCTTAATGAAGATAGGGGTCTGAATGCCAATGCCCGGGTTGAAGTTCAGGTCGTGGAAAGGCATTGATTCTTCAAAGATGTTCCACATTGCCTTCTGCGAATAGCTTAGGAAAAGGTAACTGTGTAAAGGAAGAATCGATTTTGTTAATCGCTGGCGAAAACTGATTTGAAACTTCACATCGCTGTTGAACTCAGTGGGCCTGTGGTTAATGGCGGTACCCACTGCGAAGTAGTTGTCCTTGTAAATTCCAAAGAACGGCCGGCTGTCGACATCCTTAATGATGCTGTCGACATTGAATTTTTCCTGCTCTCTTCCTAATATCTTTGTTGCGATTTGCGCTTGTGCAGTATAAACTACACTTGCAAGTACCAGAGCAAATATTATTCTAAAAAATCTCATGTCAGTATTGTTTTTATATAAATATCATAGTTGACAAGTCAATAAGTTGGGGGGGTAGCTTAACCACCCTTATTCTACGATTGCGCATTGTGCATTATGCATTGTGCATTAATTATACTACGGCAAAATTAATAACATCAATATTGTTGTACTTGGCTATTACCCTGTCGTTCATCCAGATGAGGATATCGACTTCATGATCAATCTCGCCATTTGGCAGCATTTTCTCGTAAAACTCAAAAGAGAGCATATACAAATCGTCACCGTAGGCAATCAACTCCTCGGCAAACGAAAAAATTATTTTTTCCTGACGCCCGGAGTGTACCCGTTGAGGCACACCATCAATCCACAATATGGCTTGGTCGTGACCATCATTGTCGGTTTCGAAACCGCAAGCATAGATGTGGCCATTAAGTCGAGTAACCGAACTCACGTGAGCAAGCGGTATATCAGCTTCGGGAATGGGTGGATTATACATGCGGGGGAGCACTTGCAGCTGCTGGTCGACCCAGATGCATGGCTCGGTTCCTACATGTCCGCCCACGATAGTGTGGTCGGTGTCGTATGCGTAAATTGTCGTCGCATGACCGCTCACGTCATCGCTGGGCTTGGGAAGGATAGCCTTGGCATAACGGCCCTTGTGCTCGTAGTAGAGCACGGCATCGTTGGGCATGCCTTCGTCGCGATGATATTCCCAACCCGCAATATAGCACTTGCCATTGCTCACGGCAAGGCTCTTGCCGGGAGCTTCGAAATCCTCGCAGTCGTCGAGGGGAAATAAGCCGCTGTTTTTCAGGATATAGGGATAGTCAAAGAGGTAAATATAATAGTCCCACTTGGCAATACCTTGTATTTCATGATCAACATCCTCAATGAAATCGATGTGTAGCGTGTTCCACTTGCCGTTTTTCCAGTATCCCACCTTGCCCTTGGAGTTCTTCCCCGAGACAAAATAATCGTCGCCATCGCTGATGATTTCACTGGCATACTCGCAGTTGGGGAGTTCCATGATGCGGTCTCCCATGAGGTCATAAATGTGCCCTTCGCTTGTCAATACATAGATTTGGCGCTCGCCTCGGCGCTTGACTGTAATCTCATCTTTGTGGCACGATGAGAGCAGCAACATGGCACCAATCACTAATATTAAATTAAGATTAAATATTCGCATGTCTAAAAAAAAATTCTGGCAAAGATACAATTTATTTTTTATAGAAGCGTGATTTAGGCTTTTCAAGAATTGTCATGATTGGGTTAAAGGAGGTTATTCTCTAAAGCTGCTGCCGCCCAGAAACTCGCGAATGAGGCTGGTGCCAGGGATGACGGTGGCACGGCTGCCCGGGATGGTGCTTGGAATGGCAACAGGAGCATCGTCAATAGCCTTGAAATAATGCAGGAAGCGCAACAGACGGCTGGCAACGGCATACTCTGGCACATTATTGGGCACTTGCTTGAGAATTGCCTCGGCCTGATTTTTCATCACCGCCAGCTCAAAGAGCAGCGACGAGTTGAGCATAGCATCGGCATTCTCCTGATAGGGGAATATCCATTTCTCCTCGCCGCGGCGCACGCTTGGCCAGCGGGCAATAGTAGCTCTCGCGTCGGCACCACGGTACTTGTAGTCGCGCACGATGCGCCGCAGCAGGCGGTTGTCGCTGGTCGATACCCAGTTGTGGTCGTCGATGCTTAGGGTGGTTAGGGCACTCACATACACCTTGTATTTCATCGTCTCAGCAATTTCCTTGGTGAGCTCGGGATTCAGGCCGTGGATGCCTTCCATGAGCAGGATATTATTGTCCTTGAGCTGCAAGGTGTCGCCACGGTATTCGCGCTCGCCGGTCTGGAAATTATAGGTGGGCATTTTCACTTCCTCGCCATTGATGAGTGCTTTGAGGTCTTTGTTGAACTGTTCCAGGTCGAGGGCATAGAGCGACTCGTAGTCGTAGTCGCCGTTCTCGTCGCGTGGCGTGTGGGCGCGATCCACAAAGTAGTTGTCGAGCGAGATGACCTTAGGCACGATATAGTTGGTGAGAAGCTGAATCGCCAGTCGCTTGCTCGAAGTGGTCTTTCCACTCGACGAAGGCCCGGCAATGAGCACCACGCGGGCACCTCCATCGTGATAGCGTTGGGTGATATCATCGGCGATGCGTGAAAACATCTTGTCGTGCAGAGCCTCGGCAACGTTGATGAGGTCGGGAGCCCACCCTTTCTCAATACCCCTGTTGAGGGTGCCCACGTCGTCGAGACCCACTATGTCGTTGAATTTCACATAGTCGGTGAACGCTTTAAACATCTTCTCCATGGGATAGGACTTGCGTGGCTTGGTCTCGTCGGTGGGGTCGGGACCGAGCAGCAGCATCCCTTCCTTGTAGGGCTCTAAATTAAAGCTCTTGATGTAGCCAGTGGATGGCGCCAGCGGCTCGTAGTAACTGTCGATGATGTTGTCGAGCTTGTAAAAAACGGTGTAGAGGTCGTTGCTCGACTCGAGCAGGCGCACCTTGTCGTTGAGGCCCTGCTTGCGGAACATCTCCACCACATCGGTGGTGAGACGCTCGCGGCGCACAAACTTAATGTCTTGATCCACAATTTGCTGCATGCGGGCCTTGATGCGCTCGATGTTCTCGGCGGTGAGCAGCTCCTCGTTGTGCTTTATTTTGCAGTAGAAGCCTCCCGAGATGCTGTGCTCGATGCGCAGCCGCTTGCCCGGGAACAGGTCCTCGATGGCTTTGTAGAGCACCATGCACAACGAGTGAATATAGACCCTCATTCCCTTTGGCGAAAGGGGCTCAACAAATTCCACTAACTTGGGTCCAAACACAGGATAGCTGAGATCTTCAAGCTTGTTGTTCACTAAAGCGCAGATGGGCCTGAAAGGAATACGCTTCTCTAATGTCAAGTATATGTCCTGCAAGGTATCGCCACCGTCGATGTCGATGTATTCTTGAGTGTTTTTGCAAAAAATCTTTAAGTCGTTAATCATATTTTTATTTAATGGTTTATCGTTATAAAAAATGCGGTAAAAAGAAAATCTCTTTTATAAAGCAGCGAGGGAGAAAATTGCCGCATAGCTGAGCCAGAGCACCACCAGCAGCACCCACATCACCTCGGGACGCTCGTTGCGGCAATGCCAGGCAAGAGCCGTAGTGATGATGGCATAGAATGGAAACGCCATCATCAAGACCCGGGCTGTGCCGTTGAAGACGAATCCCGTATCGTGCAGCAGCGACACCGGCCACCACAGCAGCGGCAATATCGACAAGCCTATCAACAGCTTTTTCCAGTGAGGGGTTTGCTCTTTTTCGCTCATTATTTCTCAGGGGTAATTTGCGCTTGAAGCTTCTTGAAAATAATCAAGATATTAATTAAAAGTTTTCTAAAAACTCCAAAGATAGGAATTATTTGAAACATAATCAACAAACTATGAAAAAAAACACCAAAAAACAAGAAATTTACTCCACAAAATGGCTCAACGACGATATAGTGCGGTAAATTCGCTATAGGAAGCCCCAGTGCATCGCCCGTTGGCTTTGGGGCTCAGTCGCAAAGCCTGCCTCACCTTTTTGCTACTGAGCTCACACATTTACCATCATGTCCCGTTTTTGTCCCGTCGATACAAAAAATAAGGGATAACTTGCAGATTAATTGCTCGTTATCCCTCATCGGGTCGGCAACCCTGACAAATTATCGAACCTCAAGATTCTTTGAAGATTTCGCCAAAATCTGTGATTTTATGCACTTTACCCTTGAAATACGCCGTTAAAAGCATGTGATGCCTAAATCTTATACAACAATCCACAACTCAAAGATTTATGGTTCTAAATATAATATATAAATAATCATTGAAAAAATCAATATACGATGAAGTGCAACTGTTCGTTGCATGCGCTCCCTAATTATATTTATTGAAAAAAGGAACTTACTGTGGTAACTTTTCTTACTTGCCTAATACTTATAATAGAATTATAATTTTATAAAAGATTACACTGATGGTTCGGCAGCCATGGGAAAAACATTGACAATTGTCCTTAACTATCGCCTCATCTAATATCGCGTCTATAGGTTTAATCTGTTGTTTCACAAGAAAAGCGGTTGATTTACCCCAC
>CAMJZF010000024.1 GCA_946410125.1 uncultured Prevotellaceae bacterium
TGTATAGAATCTCTTTTACCATGATGATGCAAAGGTACAAATAAAACTCATATCATAAATTATCACGCATGAAATATTTACAGTTACAACTGTTCAGAACATCCGAGGAGAACAAGAGCCAAGCATTTCTATACTAAAGATGATATGGTTTGGGACTATTTTGCAGTTAAAAGTCCGCCTTATAATTATAATGAGTATTTGCGGCGTGATAGTAGTACTGGAATGTTTTATTACGATATAAATAAGAATGCTTATTTAGAAGGTGACACAGGGAATTATGCCTTTACTTATTATGTCTATCATCGATTAATCATGAAAAGTCTTCGACTTCATGAAGACGGCACTTTTATCTGTTCAGATAGTCCAGTTACTTCACAAGCCAAAGGAACGTGGGCAATAAAAGAACGTGATATTCTTATATTGAATTTCGAACAAATACCTAAGGATGATACAATATATGTCACTGGATTATTTTTGGGAAATGGTTTATTTCCCAACGAGGGTACTCGGGAGCTTAAAATAATCAACAAAAATAAATTAAGATTTGAATGTCCAAAATTTAAAGATCCCAACAATTATAAAGAGGTTACAATATATAAGCGTCAAAATCATATCACACATTCCATTCCTTAAAAGACCAAAAAAACTCACGGATCCCGAAAGGATTTTGATTAATTAGGCTGCGCCGAGGCAATACTCAAGCGAGGTTTAATAACAAGGGCTGCGGTTCTGCAAGCTTCAAGCAAGCTTGGCTTTCTTCACCTTGCACCTTGTTTGGTGCTTCCTCGGCTTGTACTAATTTCCCGTGAGTTTCGGTGATTCATTGTAGAGAGATATCCTTAATTATTTCATCAATCTTTTTGGGGTGGCAGACTTTGGAAATGACGAGTTGCCCACACTTGCAGCAGGAACACAATGCTCAGTAAGCATCCTGCTTTGTATGGCCCAGTAATGTCGTCACCGAACAATCCTTGTGACATTGGTATTACAATGAGTGGTGAAACGAACTGCCCCAAATAAAGTGCTGCCGACAGTAGCGGCATTACGGTTGTGGCAGAGTCACGACCGCCCTTGATACTGGCAATAGTATTGAGATAAGGAACCCCCACGCCAGTGGCAATGCCCACCAGCATCGAACCAATCAAAATCATTGGCAATGAGCCATTTATGTATGAGGCATAGCCAAACAGGAAGCAAAGCGGTGCGAAATATTTGATGATTATGCGGAACTTGTTCATCATCATGCCAAATGCCAGCCCAACAAAGAATGCCACAACATCAAGCCCCACCATAATCATCGTGATGGCATTAGAAGATAGTGCCGTCTGCTTACTGGCGATTATTGCAAAATTGGTGGGAAAGATGAAGAACAGTATCATCAGCAGCAACATGCCTGTCACCGACGGGTGGAACTTAAGAAGTTGGCGTGGGTGGAAAGGAATGCCGTGCTTGTTAGAAGCTCCCAATTGTGCGTCAGGAAGCCATAGCCAAACCATCACTACGGCAATCAATCCAATAAGATATACCAAGAAAGCATAATTCCATTGCGCGGCAGCCAATATTCCAGCAAGGAGTGTGGCCACCACGCCACCCATCTGGTTCATAGCCGCCGAGAGCCCCATAAGGCGTGCTTGTTCTTCGGGCGGGAAATAATATGCAAGCAAACCTGTTGACAGCGGCATGATGAGTCCCACGCTGATTCCCAAAACAGCACGCATCAATAGCAGGATGTAGATGTTGTCAACAAAAAAGCAACCAGCACCTGCAGCCACATAGAGCAGCAGTCCGGTTGTAGCGATGATGCGTGTGCGAACCCTTCGGCTCAATTGCAGAAACAAGATGTTGGTGATGATAATCAGCAAGGCAGGCATGCTGACAATGAGTTGCACCAGCAGGTCGGGTGCTGCCGAGAAATGAGCCTTGATGATGCCCAATGCGGGTGCGATGGCGGCTCCTGCCATCACGGTGAGCAGCGACATCGAAAGGATGGTAGCTGTCACCCGTTTAGATACTTTATTCTGTTGCATTTAAAAATCGGGAGTTTCTGCTCTACCAAGCTTTTTAGTCGTTAAAAATCGGTTGCAAAGGTACAAAAAAATACTAATATTAGTAGGGTGTGCAATCAGTTAAAAAAACAAAAAGCACTATTTAAGTTAAGAGCAAAGATATAGTTATAGGTAGCCCGTTATCGTTATTCGACTTTCATGAAAGCGAAGTAGACTGCGATAATCAGGAAAGCAAAAGAGACAAAGTGATTCCACTTAAGCTGTTCGCTCTTGAAGAAGACCGTTACAAAGACTGTGAAAACCGTTAGTGTAATAACTTCTTGGATAATCTTGAGCTGTAAAAGCGAGAATGGTCCGCCATTGCCTGTAAAGCCTAATCTGTTGGCAGGCACCATAAGGGAATATTCAAAGAAAGCAATGCCCCAAGAGAATAGAATCACAACAATTAATGGCCAGTGCGAGCTAATCCCCATCTGTTGCAACTTGAGGTGTCCATACCAAGCGAAAGTCATCACGATATTGCTCAAAATGAGCAAAGCCACAGTAGCAAATAAAGTCCAATTCATTAATCTAATATAGTTGCGCATAAAGTGTTTTATAATAGTGTTTACTAAAAATCGAGTGCAAAATTAATACTTTTTCTTGGGTAAACGAAAAAATCACTACCTTTGTACAGAAATCAAAGAGTAGCAATGAAGAAACATGTAATATTAGCGATTGCGGCAGTGATGTTGACAGTCATCAGCGCTGGAGCTCATGAGATAATAAAGTTCTATTTTAAAAGTTCCAATGCTTATTATCCAGGCACCGAGCGCGACGTGGAGGTATATGTGCCCGAAGCCTACGACGGCAAGCAGGCGGCGTGTCTCTATGTTGGGCTCGACGGTATTTTGTGCAATGCCCCCAATGTGATGGACAGCCTGATTGCTGTGGGCAAGATGCCGGTGACCATTGGCGTTTTTGTCCAGCCAGGTGTGATTAAAGACAACTACGGCAGCGTGTTGCGCTACAATCGCAGCAACGAGTTTGACATGCCCACCGAAAAGTTCGTTTCCTTTCTTGAGGCAGAATTGTTGCCGCAGGTAGAACGGTTGACAACGGCCAAGGGCTATCCTATAAAGCTGTCGGCTCGTGGCACCGACAGCATGATCTTTGGCTTGAGCAGTGGCGGCATAGCGGCATTCACGGCGGCTTGGCATCATCCACACCGATTTGGCAGAGTGTTCAGCGGTGTAGGCACCTTTGTGGCGATGCGCGGCGGTAACGACCTTCAGGCAATTGTGCGCAAGAGCGAGCCACGACCACTCAGGATTTTCCTGCAAGACGGCACCAACGACGTGTGGAATCCATTGTTTGGGCACTGGTACGAGGGCAACCGCATGCTTGCCACGGCGCTCGATTTTGCAGGTTATGATGCCCGCTACGATTGGAGCGACTGCTATCACGGCGTGAAGCGTGCCAACGAGATTTTTCCCGAGGTGATGGAATGGATGTGGCAGGGCTGGCCCAAGGCGCCACGTCTGGGCCAAACCCATAACAACCTGCTAGACACGATGCTAATTGATAATAGCGAGTGGGAAGCAGAAATGAAAGATTTTGCCATCGATCCATCTGTGGGGCGTGTTGCCGGTTATCCTAATAGAAAATTTTGTGTAAGAGCACGTTCAGGTTCTAACTGCCTTTGGCAATACACAATTGATGAATATGGGCAGGACCAATATGGCCAGCCGTTCTACTGGCTGCACAGTTATGACAACTCACTGCTCACAGTGAGCGCAATGACCTTTGATGGGGCTGGCAACCTGTGGGTGGTGACCAATGCCGGCATTCAGATTTGTGACCAAAATGGCCGCGTGCGCGGCATCCTGATCTTGCCAGAGGGGCTCAAAGCCGAGAGCGCTATATGCATAAAAGTGGAAAACGGCGAGGTCTGGATACAAAGTGACAAGGGTGTGAGATACACCCGCAAGCTCAATGTCACTGCACCCACACCTGGCGTTGCCCCCAAGAGTCAAGGGCAAGGATAATCAATGCATAATTCACAATGCACAATTCATAATTCACAATTCACAATGCATAATGTGAAATTCATAATGCAGAATTAATGGAGGCACACCAGCACAACAACACCGCAGCGCAGCATGCTAAGTTTGTGAAGTTAACTACCCAACCGGTGGGACGACTGGTCACGAGCCTGGCTGTGCCTGCCATGGTGAGCATGCTTGTGACAGGTATCTACAACCTTGTGGACACGTTCTTCGTTGGGCAAATCAACACACAGAGCGTGGCAGCTTTAGGCATAGTGTTCTCCTACATGTCGATAGTGCAGAGCATAGCCTTCTTCTTTGGTCAAGGTGCCGGCAATTATATCTCGCGCATGCTGGGACACGAAGACAGCCACAATGCCGGTGTGATGGCGAGCGTGGGATTGGTATCGACATGGCTAACAGGTGCCGTGATAGCAACAATAGGCTTTATCTTTGAGCAGCCGGTTCTGCGTTTTTTGGGCTCAACTGAGACGATTTTGCCCTATGCATGCGATTATTTCACGTTTATCTTGCTGGGCACGCCATTCATTATGAGCTGCTTCACGCTCAATAACCTGATGCGCCACCAAGGCAATGCCATGCTCTCGATGCTTGGCATTATGACTGGTGCGGTACTAAACGTGGTACTCGACCCCATTTTTATCTTTGGCTTGGGGCTTGGCGTGAAAGGTGCAGGCATGGCAACGGCATTGTCGCAGGTGGTGAGTTTCACACTCATGCTCATGCTCGCCGGCAAGAGAGGTGGTGTGCCAATTCAACTCTCGAAGTTCAAGCCCTCGCTGCAGCGTTACCGCGATATCGCAGCCGGTGGACTGCCATCGCTGGCACGGCAGTCGATGATGGGTATTGCAGCTCTTATCCTCAACCACGTGGCGGGGCTCTATGGCGACTCGGCAATAGCCAGTTTCTCGGTAGTAAGCCGCATCACCATGCTCGCCAGTGCTGCGATGATAGGTTATGGGCAAGGTTTCCAGCCTGTGTGTGGCTTTAACTACGGTGCAGGAAAATTTGACCGCGTGCGTGCCGCCTTTATCCACAGCTGCAAGGTGTCGACTATATACTGCACAATCCTTGCGGTGGCGGGATTTATCTTTGCCCGCCAACTTGTTTCACTTTTTGTTGAGAGCGACCCTGAGGTGAGCCGCATGGGTGCTGAGATATTGCGCTACCAGTGCCTGTCGTTCCCGTTGACTGGTTTTGTTGTGATGGTAAACATGTATCTGCAGAACATTCGTCGCACCGTTCCGGCTGTTGTCATAGCAATGGCAAGACAAGGCATTTTCCTGATTCCTGCTTTGTTCATAGGAAACTGGCTTCTCGGTTTCTTGGGCGTTGAAATAGCTCAGGCAGTTGCCGATGCCGCCTCATTCCTGCTTGCAATACCATTAGGCATAAATACCTTGAGGGGAATGGGTAAGAAGTAAAAAATAGCAAGGATTATTTTCGTCAAATGATCCTTGCTAAGCATTCAATAGGTAATAATTTAATGTAAGGTAATAAAAGAATGTTTTGAGGTTTATTCTAAATGCAAAATTAGTGCTTTCAAAGGAATTGCGAAAAAAATGCTATGTGTTTTATAACAACTTTTCGCAATAAATGTTGTTTAGAAAGTTGTAATAGTTATGCAATCCAGTTAATTTAAAACTCTTACGTCCTCAATATGTGCTTGGTTAACTTGCTGTTAAGTGAAGTTAATGCAAACGATTGCGGATGTCTTTCCAAAAAAATCCAGTAGATGTTCTCTGGATAAGAAAGTTTCAAATATTCTTCAATGACCTTGTGTTTTTTCACTGCAAAGTTATGCATAATATTTGGATAATCCATAATTTTTAAGGCAAAAGTTTTGATTGTATTTACAAAATGTTGATTTATTGGCAAATATAATGTAAAAAAACTTTAGCCAAAAGAGTGTAAATCAATCTTGTTGCCATCGAATGATGCATAGGTGAATTGCTCGATCCAATCACCAAGAATAGTCATTGTGTGGCTGTCATCAAGCTTAAGCTGGCGTGCCAAATGAATGTGCCCAAATACATAATGAAGCACATCGGGATGTTGCGTCATGTGATTGCGACAGAACTCTTCTAACCGGCTACAGCACACCTCTTTCATCTTGTTTCCCTCTTCAATAGAGCGATTGACGCGATTCTGCTGCGACCATCCGGTGGCGATGGGATAGGTCCATCGGGGATGCACGCTCGCGTATAACCACTGGCACACGCGGTTGTAAAAGCACCATCGAGTGAATCGGTAAGAGGTTTTCTGGTAGCCCACGTCGTCGCCATGCGAGAGCAAGAATCGGCTCCCCATAATCTCCTTGGTGGTACTGCCTCTCAAAACAGTAAGACCCACTTCGCTGGCAAGGTAATCAAAGAGCCACACGTCGTGATTTCCTGTGAACCAGTAAATTTTCACACCACTATCGGCCAGCTCAGCTAATTTGCCCAGGAATCGCACATGTCCGCGTGGCACGACATATTTGTACTCATACCAGTAATCCAATATGTCGCCCAAGAGGTAAATTTCGGCAGCTTCATCTTTAATGCTGTCGAGAAAATTTACAAGTTTGCCTTCATGTTCACGCTTGTTGACGATGTATCGTGCTCCAAGGTGCGCATCCGAGAGAAAAAAAGCTTTTTTCATGGTTGACAAGTGTTGTGATTATTCTAAGTCGTAGCCCAGCTCGAGTTTTGCTTCGTCGCTCATCATTCTCACGTCCCATTCAGGTTCATAGACGAGGTTGACGTTGCATGAATTGATGCCATCGATGCTCTCCACCTTCTGTCGCACATCTTCAAATATGAAGTCGGCCATAGGGCAGTTTGGTGCTGTAAGTGTCATGTCGATATTTACGTTGCCGTTGTCCTGCAAGTCAATTTTGTAGACCAAGCCGAGGCTGTAAACGTCAACTGGTATTTCGGGGTCAAACACGGTTTTGAGCATAGTGATAATTTGCTCTTCAAGTTTGAGTTTCTGTTCTTGTTCCATATATATTGTAAGTTCTTAGTGCTAAGTTGTTTAAAAAGTTCAGAGTAGTTCTTTAATCTCAAGCAGGGAGGTTACTGTGTGTTCGGCAAGCGGGCAGTCGATGTTGCGGGTGTTGAAGTAGATGGTGTGCCATCCGGCGTTGCGTGCTCCAGGAATGTCGGTTGTGGGGTCGTCGCCTATCATCACCGTTTCTTCGGGCTTTGCGCCACACACTTGCAGGGCATAGTCGTAGATGCCTCGGCGTGGCTTGGTAATGCCGCAATCTTCGCTCAGCACCACGTGGGTGATGTAGCGATTCATGCCTTGTGCCTCCAGTTTGCGTTCTTGCACTCCCTTGAAACCGTTGCTTATAACATTTAGTTCATATCCCTTACCATGCAAGTATTGCAGCAGTTCAAGTGCTCCTGGCATTACATGGTGGTTTTTCACTAGCTGGTCAAGATAGCAGGTGTTCATAGCCTTGGCAAGCTCATCAATGTCGTCGCAGCAATAATTGCTCGCTTCAAGTGCTTGCTCAAATCGACGAACCTCAAGCACTTCCTTCTCAACCTTGCCATGGTTGTAGAGCTGCCACAACTCATGGTTGAAATGTTCGTAATGGTCATGGAAAGCCTCATAGTCGCGGCACCATTCTCCACATCCCATCATTCTAAACGTAGTGGCAAGTGCCAGCTCGCTGTTGCGTGAAAACCACCACAAGGTGTCGTCAATATCGAGAAAAATGGTCTTAATCATGACAAAGCGGTTGAGAGTACTTGTTCGCGGAAGATTTTATCGCTCTTGAGTCGCTCGTAGGCTTTGCGGCTCGCTCCCTGGTGCGACTCCTTTTTGCTATAGCCTGAGCCGTCGGCGGCATAAATGCCTCCAAGAAGCACGGCCGTCTTGAAAATTGGATTTCCATCGCTGTCGTTCATAGTGTCGATGAGCTGGAATTCTATTGTGACTCGGTACTTCTGTGTCCATTCAATAAGCCTGGACTTGTAGTTTTGCTCGGTCTTGATAAGCTCATTGATGTTGAGGTGCTCGGCGATTATTTTTTTCTCAATAAAGTCTTTGCATGTCTCATAGCCCCGGTCAAGGTAAATGGCTCCAATGAGAGCTTCCACAGCATTGCCACTGATATAAGAATTGTGGCTTGACGAATGAGATGATGCCCTTACATGGCTTTCGAGCCTGAACTCCCTGCCAATGCGGTTGAGGCTTTCGCGCTGGACAATCTTGGCGCGTGTGCTTGTTAGAAATCCTTCATGCTTAGTGGGGTAGTGGTGATAGAGGTAAGCACCCACCACGGCGTCGAGGATTGCATCGCCCAGGAACTCCAGACGCTCGTTGTTGGCCCATCGTCCATTACTGGTTTTCACCGGCATGGAGCGGTGCACCAAGGCGAGTTTGTAGAAATCGATGTTGAGAGGATAAAACCCTGTTATACCATGAATAAAAACATAAAGTTCCTTTTCCTTGGCGAAAAGGAACTTTATTGCTGATATGATTCGGTTAAACAAGGTTGTGGAGTTTTTGTTTTACAGGCAACACCGCCCCAGCACTCCACAGAGATGAAAAAAGGGAAATATTACCTTTTCTAATTGTTTAACTTTAATACTTCTTCACGATAAGGCTTGCGTTGTGGCCTCCAAAGCCAAAGGTGTTGGACAACGCCACTTTCACCTCACGGCGTTGCGCCTTGTTGAAGGTGAAATTGAGATTGTAGTCAATCTTCTCATCGTTGTCGCCTTCCTCATGATTGATGGTTGGAGGTACAATGCCTTCCTGGCAAGCCTTGATGCAGAACAAGGCTTCCATGGCACCAGTAGCGCCAAGCATGTGTCCTGTCATCGACTTGGTAGAGCTGATGTTCAACTCATAGGCATGCTTGCCAAAGACGTCGATTATAGCCTGAGCTTCACTTAAGTCACCAACGGGAGTTGATGTGCCGTGAACGTTAACATAGTCAACATCGTCGGGGCTGATACCTGCATCTTCAATGGCGCGTTGCATCACAAGTGTTGCACCCAACCCCTCGGGATGGCTGGCGGTAATGTGATAAGCATCGGCACTCATGCCTCCGCCAATGACCTCGCCATAAATCTTGGCACCGCGAGCCAGAGCATGCTCAAGCTCCTCGAAGATGAGAGTGACACCGCCTTCACCCATCACAAAACCATCGCGCGAAGCGCTGAAGGGACGTGATGCGGTAGCGGGGTCGTCGTTGCGTGTGGAGATGGCTTTCATCGCATTGAAGCCACCCACACCAGCAGGGAAGATTGCAGCCTCGGAGCCACCAGTGACAATGGCAGTAGCCTTGCCAAGGCGCACGTAGTTGAAGGCATCAATCATGGCGTTGGTTGAGGTAGCACATGCTGAAACCACACCATAGTTAGGGCCACGCAATCCCCACTTTATTGAGATGTGACCGGCAGCAATGTCGGCAATCATCATTGGGATAAAGAATGGGTTGTATTTTGGTCCTTTCTCCTCATTTTTTGCATAGTAGCCTGCTTCATTCTCAAAGGTGTGAAGACCGCCAATGCCAGAGCCGTAGATGACTCCTATCTCATTGAGGTCGGTCTTCTCGTCGTCAAGAAGCTTTGAGTCGGCGAGAGCCTGTGCAGCACTTGCCATAGCGTAGTGGCAATAGAGGTCCATGCGACGAGCGTCGCGACGGTCCAGATATTCCTCCACGTTAAAGTTCTTGACCTCGCAAGCAAACTTTGTCTTGAACAATGAGGCATCAAAATGAGTAATAGGTCCTGCACCGCTCACTCCATTAATGGCGTTGTTCCAAGTGGTTTCAACGTCATTTCCAAGAGGAGTGATGGCACCAAGACCTGTTACCACTACTCTCTTTAATTCCATAACAATTAAAAAGGAGATGTATTAAAACAAAAGAATGTTTAGATCGTTTTTTATTTAGCGGCTTTAGCAGCCTCGATGAAAGAAACAGCATCACCTACGGTCTGTATCTTCTCAGTCTCTGCATCGGGAATAGTGATGTCAAATTCCTTCTCAAGCTCCATGATCAGCTCTACGGTATCCAAGCTGTCGGCACCAAGATCCTGAGCAAATGTTGCTTCGGGAGTAATTTGAGACTCACTAACACCTAATTTGTCAACGATAATCGCTGCTACTCTTTCTTGAATTTCTGACATAATAGTATGAATTTTAAATTGTTAAATAAGTTGTGTTCGTTTTTTGCGGTGCAAAGTAAGTCATTATTTTTCAAATAGAAAAACAAAACCTCAATATTTTGTTAACAACGACGGTTTTTTTGTGCAAAAATTACTTAATGAGGCTTAAAGCAAGTAAGTTAGAAACACAAAATGACCTTTTTTAACAATGTGTGGTCACAAGAGTTGCTACAAAACCAGGCTTTGCGCTCGCTTGCGTCCGCAGTGGTTTTGAGTTGTTTGTGGCGTTTGACTGAAAATTAATTGTGGGTTTAATTAGAAAAGTTCTTTTTCTAAAAATTCACAAGCATCGGCTACGCAATCGTGGCATTCGCGAAGTGTCTGGTGGGTGTCAATGCCCTTAAGAGCTCGGCATTGTGTGGCACCGTTGCGTTTTTTGAATTGAGCCATTATGTTGCTCATGACATGTCGCGAACGGAGTTTGTCGCCAGTTACAAGTCCCACGATGATAGCCGCGCCGGTCAGTGCGCCGCATGTGCCGTCCATGTTGCCCATGCCGCTGCCAAAGGCATTGCCCAGGTTCATGGCCTGCTCTTGTGAGATGCCGGCTATGTCGGCATAGGTTGCAATCACTGCCTGAGCGCAGTTACATGTTTTTTTCCTGTCAACAGCTGAAAGTATTCTCGAATCCATTTGTTCTTATTGATTTGTAATAATTTTGGGTCCAAAGTTAGTAAAAAAATGGTGAAAAAGAAAGCCCATGGCAGTTTGTGCAGTTGCGCATGGGCTTTAGGTTGTTGAAGTCGTTGTTGAGTAATGAGTTTACTCGTCATTGTCTTCTTGTTCTTTTTGCTTCCTCAGGCGATTTTCTTTCTTGCTTGAGGAACTGCTTGTGTCTTTCTCTTCGCTAAGGTCTATTTCCTGCTTGTGACAGTCGATGACCCGATATTGCAGGTAGGCGAGGTCTTGGTCGGGCATTACTTTGAATGTGCGCCCTAAATCGTGTCGCCATTTACGATAGAGGCTAAAGAAGCCTTTCTTGATGTAGGCATCGACAAATGGATGGACATACATAATAAAGTTTTTCACTTTCAAGTCGTTGATCAAGTACTCGAGCTTGTCCTTGAGCCGATCGGTGAAGAGCAGTGATGGCATCACTTCCCCCTTACCTCCACAAGAGGGGCACGTCTCGCTGGTGACGATGTCGAGTGCCGGACGCACTCGTTGACGGGTAATTTGCATCAATCCAAACTTGCTCAGTGGCAAGATGTTGTGTCGTGCCCGGTCTTTTTGCATGACTTCCTTCATGTGGTCGAAGAGTGCCTGTCGGTGCTCACTCTTGGCCATGTCGATGAAGTCGATGACTATAATGCCTCCCATGTCGCGCAACCTGAGCTGTCGTGCTATTTCGTCGGCAGCGAGCAGATTCACGTCAAGTGCGTTGCTTTCCTGGTCGGTAGTCTTGCGTGACCTGTTACCCGAGTTCACGTCGATGACGTGCAGAGCCTCGGTGCTCTCAATTATTATGTATGCGCCCGAACGGAACGAAACTGTCTTACCAAAAGACGCCTTCATTTGCCTTGTGACATTGAATTTGTCGAAGATAGGCAGGTCGTCGCTGTAAATTTTGACAATGTCGCCACGGTCGGGGGCGATTAGGCTCACATAGTTGTGAATTTGCTCATAGACTTCGGCATTATTCACATGGATGCTTTCGAAGTCGGGGCTAAAGATGTCGCGTATCAAGCTCACGGCTCGGCTGTCTTCCTCATAGACGAGGCTTGGGCATTCGCTGTAGTTGATTTTTGCGATGCTCTCATCCCAGCACTTGAGCAACACTTTCAATTCGCTATTCAGCTCAGCGGCGCGTTTGTTCTCGGCCGACGTGCGCACTATCACTCCAAAGTTCTTTGGCTTAATGCTTTCAATGAGTCGGCGCAGACGGGTTTTCTCGGCTCGGTCTTTAATCTTTTGTGAAACCAGAATCTTGTTGCTGAACGGTATCAGCACTAAGAATCGACCTGTGAATGTTATCTCGGTGGTAAGTCGTGGTCCCTTAGTTGAAATCGGTTCCTTGGAGATTTGTACTATAAGTTCTTGTCCTGCCTCGAGCACATCGGTTACCGATCCTTGCTTGTCGATATCGGGCTCGAGCTTGAACTTTGACAATAACAATTGACGCTTGCCACCGCTTTCACGCACCTGCTTGAGAAAAGATAAATAGCTTTTGAACTGAGAGCCTAAATCAAGGTAATGAAGAAATGCCTCTTTCCCGTATCCGACGTTGACAAACGCGGCATTCAAACCAGGCATCAACTTCTTTACCTTGGCAAAATAGAGGTTTCCCACCGCATAGGAAGCGTCTCTCGATTCCTTTTGTAGCGACATCAATCTCCCGTCCTCGAGGAGGGCGGTGCTGATGCTGGTGGGCTTCACGTCTACAATCAGTTCACTTCTCATCGTGAATTTTGTTTTTTTATAAGGGTGTTCACCACGGGAGCAATGATATTATAGTTGTTGCAATGTGAGTCGTGGTGGGGGCAATCGTGGAGCTCAAAAATGGCTACTCCACGAATAAACAATCTACAACGAAAGAACAAACTAATGAATCGAGCGTCAACTTGAAGAGAGCCTTCATCATTCGTTTGTTCTTTGTCGTAGACTCACTCAAGAAAATCACTTCTTGTTCTTGTGACGATTCTTTCTGAGTCTTTTTTTGCGCTTATGCGTAGCCATCTTGTGGCCTTTTCTTTTCTTTCCGCTTGGCATTTTACTTTAATATTTTAGAAATTTATATTTATATTGGAAAATTCTTGATAGTTGTCAATTATTTCTTTACCTGCTCCATGAAAACCTTAGCTGGCTTGAAAGCTGGGATTTTGTGCTCTGGAATAATAATGGCTGTGTTCTTTGAGATGTTGCGAGCTGTCTTCTGCGAACGAGTCTTAACGATGAAGCTACCGAAACCTCTCAGATAAACGTTCTCACCCTCGGCGAGAGAGTCCTTAACGGTCTCCATGAATTTCTCAATAGTCTCCAATACTGAGGCCTTGTCAATGCCTGTTGTTTTAGCGATTTCGCTTACGATATCTGCTTTAGTCATTTTAGTAAAAATTTTTTATAGTTTATTTTTTTATCACTCACTCTTAAATAAGCGACAAACTCCAAAACTTGCCTCTCTCGGCGCATGTGAAACGCCTAAAAAACAAGCTAATAAAGAGTGCTCTTATTTTTTGCAGGTGCAAATATCGTACTTTTTTTTTAATTAGCACCTATGAAAGTCAAAAAAAAGTTGGTTTTTTTACTTTTTTTCTCATTTTCAGCTATTTTTGTCTTTTATACCCACCCATTTATGGGGTGTTTTTGGCGCAATTGCGAGAAAAAGGAAATGATGCGATTACACCCAACTTTGGATTAGGGTGGTGATAGCCTTTTTTACATTGTCGAGGGTGGTCCTGGTATCCATGGCTTCCTCTAAGGTCATTCCTGGTGGAGTTACGGGAATGACACTTGCGAAGCCAAGTTTTGATACATCGGTGCCTGGTGCAATGCTTCCACAGAGTGCCACGACAGGAATGTTGTGTTTCTTGGCAATTAGGAGAACTCCGGCGGGAGCCTTCCCCATTGCCGTTTGACGGTCGATGCGACCTTCGCCGGTAATTATAAGTTGAGCATTGGCTATGGTGTTTTCAAAGTCGGCCTTTTCAAGAATCCAGTCAATGCCGTGAACAATGTCGGCATCGAGAAATGCAATCATTCCGGCAGCGACTCCCCCTGCAGCTCCAGCACCGGGAATTGATGCAATATTTTCTCCGTGGGGCATAAGCTTGATGAAATTCTTAAAGCCGTTCTCGAGATGCTCAACATCTTGTGGGGAGGCACCCTTTTGTGGTGCAAACACAGCCGCAGCGCCTTTGTTGCCAAGCAACGGGTTGTCGACATCGGTAAGTAAGGTAAATTTTATATCTTTGATATCGGTATTGACATTCTTCTTGTCAATGTGGTCTATGTCATGAAGGCTGCATCCTGCAGGCAATAGTGTGTTCCCTTCACTATCAAGGAAATTGAAACCCAGTGAATCAAGAATTCCCAATCCTCCATCGCAGGTTGCGCTACCTCCAAGTCCAAGTATTATGTGGCTGGCACCTTGTCTAATGGCATCGACTATCATCATCCCCGTCCCCGATGTACTTGCCATCATCACGTTGCGCTTGAGTGGCGGGACGAGAGCGAGTCCGCAGGTCGTTGCCATGTCCATGTAGGCTGTGTGGGTGATGGAGTCGAGAAGATAACTGGCGGTTAAGGAAAGTTTGTCGGGTAAAAAAGAGTGTATTTTTACTGTGCGCTCCTCTATTTGCTTGCCTAAGATTTGCTTGATGGCTTGCATGGTGCCGTCACCGCCATCAGCAATGGGAACCGATGTGACATTGGCCTGGGGCAGTGCTTCGCGAAAAGTCTGTTTAATGCAATGCGACAGCTGTGCCGAAGTGGCACTACCTTTAAACTTGTCGATAGCGATAACAATCTTCATGAAAAGTTGAAATTAAGTGTGGTGCCAGCTCTGTGCCATTAAGCACAAGGACCTTAGTCGACTTGCACTACAAGATAGTTGGAGTATTGCCAGAACTTGGCAGGGTCGTGAATGCGCAGAACCTTGATGCCTCCCACGTCATCAATCGAGTAGGTCTGCTTGTCGTGGGTGGTGAGAACTTTGGCTTTCTTGGAGTGTAAATTTATTTCG
This sequence comes from uncultured Prevotellaceae bacterium, assembly GCA_946410125.1. Classification (GTDB taxonomy): domain Bacteria; phylum Bacteroidota; class Bacteroidia; order Bacteroidales; family Muribaculaceae; genus Sodaliphilus. The sequence goes on from CAMJZF010000024.1 coordinate 14,909, forward strand.
TTAAGTGTGCGCTTGTCGGCCTTGGTGAAATAGGAGTGCATTATATTACTGCTCTGCATTACCTTAGTCTTGCGAAGGAAGCCGGTCTCAATAATTTTGTGGTTCTTAAGCTCATTTTTCGAACCAATGGCATAGAAACATACGTTTTGAGCGTTGGTGAGCTTTATCATCTCTTCCTTGGCTCGCTCGTTTTCTTCTTTCACCCTGCGGTTCTCGGTGCTGACGCTGGTGTTAACCACATTTAGCGAGTCAACCTTTTGGTTAAGGTTTTTGATTTTGACGTTTGCTGCATCGAGCCTGAGTGTCAAGTCGTTAATCATCGTCTGCTGGTCGGTTAATTGCTGCTTGAGGTTGGCTATAGTCTGGAGCATTGACTTCTTCGACTCTTCATTATACTTGTTGTTGGCCTCCGATCGCGTGAGTTTTTCCTCGAGTTGAGCAAGGCGGTTTTGGCGCTCTTGGATAGAGTTTTTGATGAGCAGGATGTCGTTGCGCAGCTGGTCTCGCTTGTCGGAAGTCTCTTGCCCGAACGACGGTGCCGAGACAATCTGTTCCATGCGTTTAATTTCGGTTAATCCGTCGCTCACTTCGTTGACCAGAGTGCTGAGCGAGTTCATGTACTCACGTGCCATGTCAAGAGAGTCGCGCAACTTAGCGTTTTCGTCTATCTCGAGGATGCTGTCGCCTGTGGCATTTTTGCCCGAATTTTGTTCGTTCTTGCCTGTGCAAGAAATCATTGTCAGGCAGCTTATTGTTGCAATTACTAAAAATTTAAGAGTTTTCATCGCATGTATTGTTTATGTATTTATTCTTGAAATGTGCATACTTGTCGTTCTTGACATGTGGCTCGCTCGATTTACCGGCAACAATTATTACAATCTCGCCACGAGGAGTCTCCTGCTTGTAATGATCTACAAGTTCCTGCAAAGTGCCGTTTTGCGTTGTGTCGTGCAGTTTTGAAATCTCCCGACAAACGCTTGCTTCACGATCGCTGCCAAATGTGTCAACAAACTGTTCCAGAGTCTTCACCAGTCGCATTGGCGATTCATAGAAAATCATCGTTCGTCGCTCTTGTGCCAGCTCGGCAAGACGTGTGGCACGTCCTTTCTTGGCGGGCAGGAATCCTTCAAACGTGAAACGCTCACATGGCAACCCTGAGTTGACGAGTGCTGGAACGAATGCCGTTGCTCCTGGCAGGGTTTCAACTGCTATGTCCTCGTGACGACACTCTCTTGCCAGCATAAAGCCCGGGTCGCTGATGCCTGGGGTGCCGGCATCGGTAACGAGCGCAATGGTCTCGCCGGCCTTGAGCATCTCGACAATGGATTTTACTGTTTCGTGCTCATTAAATTTGTGATGGCTTCGCATGGGCGTTGTTATGCCATAGTGCTTCATGAGAACGGCACTGGTGCGAGTGTCCTCGGCAAGGATTAAAGATACCTCATTGAGGACTTTGACAGCACGTGGCGTCATGTCTTCAAGATTACCCACAGGGGTAGGTACCATATATAGTTTTCCTGCCATAGCTGTAGTCGATTATTGTTTGAATCCTAATTCAACGAGTCGCAAAAACTCTTTGACAACCTCGTCGCTCATGTCCCACTCAAGCTCGCTGGCTAAATAATCGCCCACTTCGTCGATGTTGTGCATTAGCTCAAGCCTGGAAATTGTGTCGTCAAACTTCTGTGAGTCACCATCGAAAAGTTCACGAAGGAAAAGGAACCGGTCGTTGATGCTGAATGCCGATGTTATGTTGTGAGGTTCAGAGGTCCTTTCTTTGGGCTTGAAAACCGGAGGCACGGCATGAAGTGGAGGTGCAGCTTCGGTTACAGGAGGAACGTTGACAGGCTCTTTGGGCTTGGATTCTTCCTTCGATGGCATTAATGGTGCAGTGCAGGCAACTTTATCTTCTTTAACCTGAGGCTTGACGGTTTCAAGCAACTGCGCTTCTTGCTCAACGATGTGGGCAATCTCTTGGTAGCGGTCAATCACTTCTTGAGGAATGTCGCTGCCTCGCCTTTGCATCACCAGAAGTAGCCCTTCCAACTCATAAACATGAGTGAGCATGTTGTCGATTGTAGCTTTCATATCTTATGATTTGTTTTCAGGATGCAAACATATAAAAAATAATTAAATTAAGGAGCAACAAAAATAAGAAAAATGTCAACAAATGGTGATTGTTGCCTTAATGTTCGGGGTCGAAGACATTAATGAGCAGGCGGTCTATCATGTTTTTGAGATTGGGACGGCTGCCATGCCAGTTGTTAACAAGCACTGCCCAGGCATAGCGTGGCTCATCGGCAGGGTAATAGCCCACATAGCATTGCACGTCACGCATCGACCCCGACTTCACCGCCACGCGGGTGCTGATGGCAGTTTCGTTAATGAGGTTGCCGATGCGGGCGTTGACTCCCACTCGTGGCATCAGGTCGACAAGTCGCAGTTGCTTGGTGCCAAAACGTCGGTCGTGCATGTAGGTAAGCATGTCGGCAAAGAATCTGACAGGAGCCTTATTGTTGCGTGCGAGTCCACTGCCGTCATATTGAAACTTGCCGCTTGCATCAATGCCGCGAGAGGAGAACAGGCTGTCGATCACGGCAACTCCCTCGCTGTCGAAAGGCTCGCGACCGCTATGGTGTGCAATGGCACGCAGCAGGGCTTCGGTAAACATGTTGTCGCTACGTTCAAGCAGCGATGTGATTATGTCGGTCATGACAGGCGATTTGTGGACTAACAGTTGCCAACGTTTCCCGCCGGTAGAAATAGGATTGCCTCCCAGCTTAATGCCGGTCATGGCAAGTGTGCGCTGGAGGCTGTCGATCAACAAAGCTTCGGGAGTGGGATTCGACACGTTGAAATAGTAGGTAGTGTCGGCTGCGGTGCCGGTGAGCACAATTGAAGGGTGAGCATATTCCAGAAGCACTCCCACATCATCTTTGTTGCCAGGGCGCATGTGGTTGACTATTTCCACACCTGGCACATTGGGCTCAAAGTGGGCATTGGCAACAGTGCCATCGCCCTTGCCATCGAAAACCAGCCGCATCCTGTTGTCACAGTAGTTGAGAGCATGCACTCCCATGCCGTAGTCCCACGCGAGGTCATCGGCACACCAGTCGCCGTTATAGGCAGGGTAGTAGTAAAGCGACTTGTCTACAATGATTTTTCCGTCAATCTGATTGATGCCTTGTTTTTTTAGTGTCTCAACAATCTCACTTACAATGTCAAGGTTGTCCTTGAAGTATACCGAGCCAAGCGTCGGGTCGCCCACTCCCACTATTACGAGGTTGCCACGCAGTGTGCTGCCATGAATTTCGCCGTCGAGATAGACGGGCGTGTTGAAAGTGTAATCGGCTCCCAGTAACTCGAGTGCGGCACTCGATGTTACTGTTTTCATGGTAGAAGCGGTGATGCATGCCATTTGCTCGTTGCGTGAACCTAAAGTCTTGCCGTTCTTAACGTCAACAACAATCACTCCCACCGACCCATGTCGCATCAGTGAGTCGTCGACAAAGCGGTCGATAGCCTTCTGTGTGCGCTGGGGGGTAATATCTCTTGCTTGTGTTATTGTGCCAAAGGCACTTATTAGAATCAATGTGATAAAAAATCGCAGTTTCATATTTTTTCTTTCTTATTTAATGATTAATCAATGCATGAAATTATTCCCATTCAAGCAAGTTGGCAGCCATGCCGTCGGCAAGGTTTACCAGCGAGCACAACGGGTGCTCGTCGCGGGCGGTGTTGATGCACTTGTTCAGCTCAATGCTCTGCATGGGCAAGTCCCATGCTGCCATGTGCCAGCGTATTGCCAGCAATTCATCGTCATATATTTCCAGCCCGCTCATTAGTGCCAGCATCGCCGATTTCTCGCCATGCCCCATTGGGAAGTTGCGATAGCTCACGTCATAACTGTCTACTTCACGCCAGATGCCGTCCTCGCCCTTGCGCTTCTTGATGGCAGGGACATAAATGTCGGCCTTGCAAATGTCGTGAAGCAGCGTGGCAATTATCACGCTCTCCCGCTTGAGCATTGGCTCCAGCTCGGGCTTCATTTCAATAATCAAGTCGCGCAGCCTGAGGCCTGCCTTGCAGGTGTTGAGCGAGTGGATTAGTAGCCCGCCGTCGCTGTTGAGGTGGTGATTGACGCTTGCCGGAGCGGTGAAGAAGTGCATCTTGCCCTCGTCAAGCATGTCGATGAGGTCGTCAATGCCTTCACGTCCGGTCGATTTCAATAATTCAATAAATTCTGCCTTATGTGTTTCAATCTCTTGCTTGTTCATTGTTGTGACTGTTTTTCAATTTCCTGTATCTTAACGTTTTCTTTCTTTTTCTCCTTCGTTGTTTCTTGTTTTTCCTCAGGTATTTCACCCAGGCATAGGGCTTGCGGTGATCAAGGTAGTCGAGGTCGCACTCGTGAAGGTAGGCCTCACGCTCAAAGCCAATGCTAAGGTAGGCGTTGCCACGCATCATCAGCCTTATGCCCCATTCAACAAGATAGATGATATAGAACGGAAGGTAGAGCAGTTCGCGCATCTGGGCTGTGTGAATGCGCTCATGGTTTATCAACCGTTCGTTGACATTAACGCCGGGGTGCACAAAGAACACTCCAAACAGGTTAATTGCCACATGACGACGCAACGGTGGTAAATATTTGCTACGAACAACCTTCATGTTTCAATGAAATACTACTATTAACCTGCAAAGATAATGCAAGCCATGTGAAAAACAAAATCAAAGATGAAGTTTTTATTTTTCTAAGCCTTGAATCATTTCAGGCATCGGCTTTAAAATTAAAAATCATCGAAAAACTATCAAAATGCCAAAATTAATGTGTAATTTTGTTGCCACATAATCAAAAACCGACAATACTAAGGCAACAATGAAACGATATTTTTTGGTATTTGCACTTGTGCTCATGTTGATGACTTCGGCACAGGCACAGTTGCAGGGCTGGTGGGGCCCGGGAATAAACTATCCGCCCGATAACGAGACCGTAAGGTTAGTAAAAACCAATCTTCCCATTGTGTGGCTTGAGGTGGACGGACAGATTATTGACCGCGATGAACGCATTACTGCCCGCATGAAGATTATTCACAATGGAAATGGCGAGCTCAACTGGGCCGACACCGTGGCTCATCCTGGTCAACATGTTGACTATGAAGGTTATGTTGCCCTCAAGTATCGAGGCAACTCATCATTCACCTCGAGCGACAAGAAGCCCTATTCGTTCCGCCCGCTCAACGCTCCGCTTGAGGAAGGCGGCACCAAGGTTAAGGTGAGCATCCTGGGCATGGGCAAGGACAACAACTGGGCACTGCTCGCCCCCTACAGCGACAAGAGCATGATGCGCGACCTCCTTGCCTTTGAGCTGTCACGACCATGGATGGAATATGTTCCAACCGGCAAGTATTGTGAACTCTTCCTTGACGGCATCTATTATGGGATTTTTATAATGTGTGAACTGCCCACCAAGGGCAAGCACCGTCTCGGCCTTGACGACCCGAGTGACGAGGGTGACGCGCTCACCGGTGGCTACCTGCTTGAGGTTGACCGGACCGATGAGGTGACTTATACATCAAAATATCATCCTGTAAACCGATATGGTCAGTCGATAAATTATCGATATATTAACTATCAGTTCAAGGAACCGGAATTTGAGGACTTGACCGATGCGCAATATGACTACATAACAAGTCAGGTCGACATGATGGAAGGAGCACTAAGCTCTGCCGGTTTCAAGGATCCCGAGACGGGCTATCGCAAGTATATGGATGAGATGTCGTTTGTTGATTATCAGATTGCTCAGGAGCTGTCGCACAACGTTGACGGGTATCGACTTAGCGCCAAGATTTTCAAGCGTCGCGACAGTGAGGACCCGCGTTTCAAGATGGTGCTTTGGGACTTCAATATCGCCTATGGCAACAGCGACTATTACAATGGCTGGTATACCAACACTTGGATTTGGCAGAATAATGACGTTCTCAACAGTAGTGGCGACTCGCAACTGGTGCCATTCTGGTGGTATAAGCTCAACCAGGACCCTTATTACACTGGTCTGCTCAAGCAACGCTGGGCACAGTGTCGCCGGACAAACATGCGCCAAGACCGCATCTTTGCTGCCATCGACTCGATGGCAAATGAGCTGACGCGCAATCAGGCAATGGCTCGCAACTCCCAGGCTTGGCCCCGATGGGGACAATATGTGTGGCCCAACAAGTATATTTCTCAAAACTTTGAGGATGAGGTGAGCTATCTCAAGGATTGGATTTCTCAGCGCCTGGCTTGGATGGACTCTCAGTTGGGTTTCGATCCCAATGCGGTTATTGTGGGTGATGTCAATTGTGATGGCTATGTAACAAGTGCCGACATCACGGCAATATATGATTACCTGCTCAATGGTGATGAGACTTTCCTCGATACCAGCGACGTCAACGGCGATGGTTATGTGACCAGTGCCGACGTTACAGCGGTTTACGATATATTGTTGACAGGAGAATAAATGATGATTCATTACGCTAAGTCCCCAATGGCGAATCTGCTATTGGGGACTTGGTGCAGGTGAAACGTTAGTCTGGTAGGCCAAAACCATCGCCGTCCCAGCTTAGTTTGCACTCGCGCTGGAACTCCCTTGGCACAGCATTGGGGTCGGCAATGTGGCAGATGATGTCCTTGCCGTTGCGCGGCAGGATGTAGGCTGGCTGGAACTTGCAGGCATCTTCGTTGTGTGAATTGAGAACCATCTCTATAGTCTTTTGGTCGGCTTTGCTTTGGTCAATAAGGTCGATGGGGCGGGGCGTGCGATAAAAAGGGGCCTCGATGTGTCGCATTTTCTTGTTTTTTACGTTATAACGATAGAATGTAAGGGAACTGTCGTCAAAGCCCATTGATGAGTCGATGGTGTTAATCGCCACGAGCTTCTCGTTTTTATTATTGCAATTCCAGTAGCATATCTCAAGCGCGATAATGTTGCCACCTGCGTGGACAGTGTATTTCATGTATCCGTTTCTTGTGTCGACAATGCAATCGGTGCAGCCATTGGCAATCCTTTCGTTTGCCGAGGATGACAGTGTGCTTTTAGAATTGCCACTCATGAACGCGGCGAGTGCTTGGCGCTCAAAGCTGTCGTTGTCAAACTGTGAGCAATAGGCTCGGGCAAAGTCCTTGATTGTGGGCTGCTTGCCACCGTAGGTTACTTTGCACGACTGTGGTTGTGCAATGCCGAGGATTGGAATGGCAATAAGTGCCAGCATGATTATAGTTTTCTTGATGAGTGCCATGATAATTGTGCTGTAACTAAAAAAGATTTTTAATTTTCAACGTCAAAAATACATTATATATTGCGTGCGTGTGCAATAAAGCGAGGCAAACTCTCGTTTTAATTTTTAGGAGATTTATCCATTATCGCGACATGAAGAAGATATTATATATTTTTGTGGCAACATTCATGGCAGTGACGGCGATTCAACTAACGTCGTGCAAGTCTGCCAAGATGAAAGATGCCGACGAGAAATACTGGCGTGGCGAGTATTATGCCGCCGCCGAGACTTATCGCAAAATTTACAACAAATTGCGTCGCAAGGAAGACCGATACCTGCGCGGTGAGGTGGCGTTCATGCTTGGCGAGTGCTATCGTCACTTGAACCAGAGTGCCAGAGCTGCCGCTTCCTATCAAAATGCCAATCGCTATGAATGGGAAGACAGTCTCATCCCGTTTTATCTTGCTCAGGCACAGCAGATGGAAGGGCAATACTCAATGGCCGAGCGCAATTATCGCAAGTACCTTGATACTGCCCCCAAGAATTGGCAGGCCAAGGAGGGACTTCGCGCATGTCAGCAGGCCCCCAAGTGGCGTGAACAGAACACGCGATATATAGTGAAGAATGCACGCTTGTTCAACTCACGTCGTGCCGACTTTTGCCCCATGTTCCTTGACAGCAAGAACGATGTGCTGTATTTTACTTCTTCGCGCGATAAGGCCAAAGGTACCACTAAAAGCGAGATTACCGGAGCCAAAAATTGCGACGTGTTTTTCTCGAAGAAAGATGATAAGGGCAAGTGGAGCAACCCCGAAGCTGTGGAGGGTGACTTGAATACTGAATTTGACGAGGGCATAACGGCTTTCACTCCCGATGGCTCGACGATGTTTTTTGCTAAGGCAATCCGCAAGACCGATGCCGGCACGAGTGTCGAAATATATAAGGCGAGTCGTAGCGAAGCTCAATGGAGTGGAGCAGCAAAATTTGAAATTACCGCCGACACCCTTTCGGCTTATGATGACCCAGCAGTTAGCAAAGATGGCAAGTGGCTTTACTTTTCAAGCGACATGCCAGGAGGGCAGGGAGGTAAAGACTTGTGGAGGGTGATGATTAGCGACGGTCATGGCACCCTTGAGAATCTGGGAGACCAAATCAACACTCCTGGCGATGAGCGTTTCCCCTACGTGCGTGACGACAGCACACTGTATTTTTCAAGCAATGGTCATGCCGGCTTTGGTGGCTTAGACCTGTTTAGAGCCCGCTTGCAGCCTTCGGGACGTTGGTTTGTCGAGAATATGGGCTCTCCCATGAACTCCAGTGGAGATGATTTTGGCATTACCTTCGAAAGCGAAGGCGAGAAAGGCTTCTTCTCGAGCAACCGTAAGGATGCCCGTGGCTATGACCATATATACAGCTTTGAAAAGCCCGACCTTAAGATATGGATTTCGGGCTATGTCCTTGATAAGGATGAGGAGCCAGTGCCCAATGCCATTATCCGCATTGTGGGTAATGACGGCAGTAATCAAAAGGCAGTTGCCAAGCCCGACGGCTCGTTCCGCTTTGACCTGCAGCGAGGCATCAGCTATGTGATGCTGGCAGGGGCCAATGGCTATCTTAACGGCAAGCAGCAGTTTACCAGTGATATAGAGGAGGCCGATGCCGAATATGGTGTTGATTTTATTCTTGCAGCCATGACCAAGCCGCAAGTGATTGAGAATATCTTCTACGATTACAATAAGGCAACGTTGAGGCCGGAGTCGAAAGCGGCACTCGACTCAATGGTTCAAGTCATGAGCGATAATCCTTACATCACAATAGAAATGGCTGCTCACACCGACCGTGTGGGTAATGATGAATACAATTTCAAACTCAGCGACCGCCGAGCCCAAAGCGTGGTTGACTACCTTATTGCTCATGGCGTGGATAGTGCCCGACTGCAATCTCATGGCTATGGCAAGTCACGGCCCAAGATTGTTACCAAGCGCATCGCACGGCTCTATCCTCAGTTTAACGAGGGCGACACCCTTCACGAAGCTTTTGTCATGGCTTTGTCGAAGGAAGATCGTGCCGCAGCCGATCAAATTAATCGTCGTACCGAGTTTCAGGTTTTGACAACAAACTATTACCGCACCTTTGACAGCTCAATAAAACAACCTGGTGTAGATGAAGTCGCCGATTCGGTTGATGCCAACCTGTCGACTAAAATAGATAAGTCAAAAGACCTGTCGGGAAAATCGCTTGAAGAAATTTCCAGAATTCAAGAGATGATGAAACAGGATAAGGCGATGGAAGAGCAAAAAGAGAGAGAAAAAGCTGCCGCAACCGGCAAGGAGGCCGACCCCGAGGGTAAATATGAAAATGGTAAGCCCGACTCTCCCAAACTCGAAGGATTTGGCGGTGGAGGTGTTTCCTCGGGCAAGCCAGGTGGTACAGGTTCTGGAACCGGCAAGGGAACTGGAACTGGTGGAACCGGGCGTGGTGGCAACGCAACAGGGGGGACGCGCAATCCTAATGCTGGAGCAGCTACCAGGAAACCTAAATAAAAACATCATTTTTCATTGTGTTTTCAGTGATAGACTGGTATATTAAATGAAAACAATAGGAATAATAAGTGATACCCACTGCTATTGGGACAATAGGTATGCACAGCATTTTGCCGACTGCGACGAGATTTGGCATGCCGGAGACATAGGCAACGAGAAACTCATCGACATGATTGAGGCTATTGGGCCTACAGTGAGAGCAGTCTATGGCAATGCCGATGGGGGCGAGTTGCGTCGCCGCTTCAGGGAAACCGAGATCTTTACTACCGAGGGCGTTAAGGTTATGCTCACGCACATTGGCGGATATCCTGGAAGGTATGCTCCCGGCATAAAGTCGCGTATCGAACTTGTGCAGCCTAAAATTTTTGTGTGTGGTCACAGCCACATCCTCAAGGTTATTCCCGACCGTAGTCTCGGAGTTCTCACTATAAATCCTGGCGCGGCTGGACGGCAAGGGTGGCAAAAGGTGCGCACTCTCATCCGTCTCACTCTTGATGATGGCAATATTACGGGTTGTCAGGTTATAGAACTTGCCGATGACCGCGATAATCCTCAGGGTAGAGTAGTGGAATAGCTGTTTGTGATGATAATTTTAAATTGGTTGGAAATGAAAGATATTTATGGTTTAATAGTAGTAATGGCAATGGTAGCGGTGTTGTGCTCATGTCACTCTACCGAGGCTAATTACAAGGAAAGTTACGACAAGGCTGTGGCAGCGAGTCGCACAGGCGAAAAGGGCGAGCAGTATCGTCATGATTTGGAATTGCGCAAAAAAAGCAACTATGTGGTTGATGGTGACAGCATCAGGCTCCTTCGCCACCATTTCAATGTTGTTGATGACACCCCCGATGTTATAAAGAAATACAATGTGGTGGTTGCTGAGTTCAAGCAGCAGTTTAATGCCGTGAGTTACCGTGACCGCCTGCGGGGTGAGGGACATGCATCTTATGTAGTGTATATCTCGGCCAAGAAACTTTATTGTGTTGTCGCCGAGGGATATGACGACATCAGTCCTGCGGCAACGTTTGCCAACGATCCCGATAAATACATGAAATTAAAAGTGCTGGTGCCAAGGGCATGGGTGCTTATGAGAATTTAAGGACTATTAATGAGACGACAGGTTAAGATATGGCTTGAGGCTGTGAGGCTACGCTCATTGCCGGTGTCGATTAGCGGCGTGTTAATGGCAATAGGTATTGCCGTGTGGCAGAATCATTTCAAGTGGGTGCCGGCTGTGTTGTGTTTGATATTTGCTGTTCTGGCACAGGTGGTGTCGAATTTCGCTAATGAGTATTACGACTATCGGCGTGGTGCCGATAAGAAAGGAAGAGTGGGCCCTCGCCGTGGTGTTACCGAAGGCGACATCAGGCCTAAGACGTTGCGTAATGTCACTTACATAACTCTTGCTGTGGCTTGCCTTGTGGGGTGTGGACTGATTCCCTATGGTGGCTGGCAGATGATCCCTGTGGGTGTGATGATTGCTGCTTTTGCTCTCGCTTATAGCACTGGCCCTTATCCGTTGTCTTATCATGGGCTGGGTGAGCTCACGGTATTCTTGTTCTATGGCTTGGTGCCGGTAATTTTTGGCTATTATGTAATAGCTGGCCGCTGGGATGCGCTTGCTGTTCTTGGCGGTATAACAATAGGTTTTATGGGGGTAAATGTGTTGCTCGTCAATAACTATCGCGACATGGAAGACGACATAGATGCCGGCAAGCGCACTGCTGTTGTTATATTTGGACGAAAACTGTCGGCTGCCGCCTATCTCTTCAACGGTTTCATGGCAATAGCCATGCTCTCGCCGCTATGGCTCATGATATATCTCAGTGGGAGTATGTCGCAGTGGACTTATCTCATTCCATTGCTGTATCTGGTGCTGCATGTCATTACTTGGATAAAACTCAACCGACGCACTGGTGCCGCCCTTAATCCCTTGCTTGGCGAGACTGCTCGCAACATGCTTGTCTTTACAGTATTGATGCTTGTGGCCTTTGTGCTTTGACAATTCGTGGCCGATTAGTGTTTGAGCTTGGACAATAGTTCCTACAGCAGTATATATAATATATGTACACGCGTGCGCGTGGCGCAATTAATTGTCTCCTATGATTAAACCATTGTGCGTGCTTTTTGTCAAAAAAGAAATTGCAATAAACAACAAGAGAGTAAAGCATGCTTTTTAACTGAAAATGTTCCAAAATTATCTTTTTTCAATCAAAAAATAGCAACGTAGCATTTTGTTTCATTAACTAAAAACAACCATCCATAGATTAAAGTTAAGTTAAATTTACAAAATCAAAGCATCGTTGTGCATATTTAACGAATAAAGTGCTATAAATATTTTTGTGGTTTGAAAAAAGGTAGTACTTTTACACGTTTTTTCAAATAAAGAGTATAAAAACGAGACTATTAATCAAATCAGAAAGATAACAAAGTTAATTTACTATGAGTAATCCAAATGTAAAACCCGCTACCGGCAAGTTAGGTATTATGGTAGTTGGTCTGGGTGCAGTGAGCACCACTTTCATGACTGGTGTCATGATGACACGCAAGGGTCTTGCCAAGCCTGTTGGCTCAATGACTCAGTACGACAAAATCCGCGTTGGTCGCGGCGAGAACAAGAAATATTTACATTACAAAGATATCGTACCTTTGGCAAAACTCGACGATATCGTGTTTGCTGCTTGGGACGTTTATCCTGCTAATGCCTACGAGAGCGCTATCAATGCCCAGGTGCTCAAGAAAAAAGATATCGAACCCGTGAAGGACGAATTGCTTAAGATTAAGCCCCTTAAGGCCGCTTTCGACAAGAACTATGCTAAGCGCCTTGATGGTGACAATGTAAAGCAATGTAAGGACCGTTGGGACATGATGGAGCAAGTGCGTGAGGATATCCGCAACTTCAAGAAAGAAAGTGGCGTTGACCGCGTTGTTGTTCTTTGGGCTGCTTCTACCGAGATTTACGTGGCTCCCGACAAGAACGTGCACTATACTCTCGATCAGCTTGAGGCTGCAATGAAGGCCAACGATGTTGACCACATCTCACCTTCAATGTGCTATGCCTACGCAGCACTCAAGGAGGGTTGCCCATTCATCATGGGTGCTCCTAACACAACAGTCGATATCCCCGCTATGTGGCAACTGAGCGACGAGACTAAGGTGCCCATCGCAGGTAAGGACTTCAAGACCGGTCAGACTCTCGTTAAGAGCGGTTTCGCTCCTATCATCGGTGCGCGCATGCTTGGTATGAGCGGGTGGTTCTCAACCAACATCCTTGGCAACCGTGACGGTCTCGTGCTTGACGAGCCAGCAAACTTCCGCACCAAGGAGGTGAGCAAGCTGTCTACTCTCGAGTCTATTCTCGTTGCCGAAGACCAGCCCGACCTTTATAGCGACATCTTCCACAAGGTACGCATCAACTACTATCCTCCTCGCAATGATAACAAGGAGGGTTGGGACAACATCGATATCTTTGGCTGGATGGGCTATCCAATGCAGATTAAGATCAACTTCCTGTGCCGTGATTCTATCCTCGCTGCACCTCTGTGTCTTGACCTGTGCTTGCTCATGGACCTCGCTCACCGCGCAGGCCGTTATGGCACTCAGCGCTTCCTGAGCTTCTTCCTCAAGAGCCCACAGCACGACTACACAGTTGATGAGGTTCCCGTTAATCACCTCTTCCAGCAGCATGTAATGCTCAAGAACGCCATCCGTGAGATGGGCGGTTATGAGGCCGACGAGGAGATTGATTAAGGTTTTTGACACCTAAACTAACTTCCTAAATATTGAAAACTCCTTTCTCTAAGGTGAGCCTCACACACCAGTGCGAGGCTCACTTTTTCAAAAAAGGCATTGTCAAAGAATAAATAGTACACTTGTTTCTTAATACCTAATCAAAAATGTCATTCACCGACCAAGAGAAAATTGCCATAGTGAGCCTCATTATAGAGATGGCCAATGCCGACAAGCAAATAGCCTACGAGGAGATGATAACAATCAACCTCATTTGCAGGCGGCTTGAAATTGACCACAACTCTTTTGTCGTGGGGCATGGCCTCAAGTGTGAGCATGCCATTGAGGTTCTCAAGGGCATGGATGATGACAAGAAAATTCAGCTTGCCAAATTGCTGGTTGAGATAATCGACAGCGACCAGAAAGTCACTGAATCGGAGTTGGCGTTGCTCAATCACGCTTGCAAGGCAATTGGCATCGACGAGCTGCTGTGAAAAAGCATCACGTGAATGCCCGCAGCGGTTGTGCGTTAACGTGCATTCAACGCAATTGAGAACAAAAACTACAAATTGTTTTCATTATTTTTGTTGCTTTCAACAAAATAGTATAACTTTGCCGTGACAAAGGTTATTGTTTATAACATGAGAAGAATTTTATTGCCTATATTCTTGATTGCGTTGCTGTCGGCCATGTCGTCGGTTGTGCTTTCAGGGTGTGCCGAGGAGCAAAAGCATAGCGACACTCTCGACACAACTGTTATTGCTCCCAAGAAGCTCATGCAGGAAGCCGACACCATGCCTCAGGTAATGTCGGTCACCGGTGAGGTTGTTGACGGTGCCAAGAGCCAGGTGACAGTAAAAAGCGATGACGGTGAATTTCATGACTTCTCCTATGAGTACCTTGACCATAATGACCCCGAAGTGTTTTATCGCTGGTCGCTTGATAATAACGACCACATTACTGTAAAATATGTCGAGGTTAATCGCAACGGTATGGAGCTTGATAGCGTGATAAGCATTCAGAAAGCTAATTGAGAACTTAATTGTTACACATAATGCGGTAGTAGCTCAGTTGGTAGAGCATCAGCTTCCCAAGCTGAGGGTCGCGGGTTCGAATCCCGTCTACCGCTCCAATCTAAAAATCAGGAAGTTGCTTAAGCCTTAATAGGGTGGTCTTCCTGATTTTTATGCCTTTATCAACCATCTACTAAGTACTGCATGAACACCTCTATGGGAACACTTCGTTTAACAGCCTTGGTGACATTTCTGGCTATGGCGGCTTGCACTATTGTTTTCACCACATCGTGCACTCCCAAAGTCAGCAGTTACACCGAGCAGTCGGGCGACAGTGTCTCACTCAATCAAGAGCCTGTGTCGTTGCTCATCGACATCACTACCGTTAGCGACAGCGACACGGTGTATATATGCACCGGCAAGGCTTCTAAACGTTTCCATTCAAGTGACTCCTGTGAGGGCATCATGCAATGTACCAAGAAGATAATGGCAATGACTCGTGCCGATGCCGAGAAGCGTCATCGCACCTTTTGCCACAAGTGCTACCGCGACAGTGTGGAATAGATTATAAACCATGTGGAACACTATAAAATAAAAATTATGAGATCAATAAAAAAGAATATCCTTTTAGTATTGCTGACAGGAATTGCGGCAATGGGTGTTATGTCTCTTGTGGCAAGTTGCAATCGTGCCATCACCTATGAGGACGGTATGTTCGACTATGATGAGATTTATACCAACGATGCAGCAAACGACACTTTCCAGATTAATAGCGAGATAGATAACGACGACACCGAGCGTTACTAATTTAGGAAAATAAATATTCTGTAAACCGATATGGACGCTATTTTTTCCTACTGCAAAGAAAATTTTCAGTTAATCACTTTATTGGTGGGCTTGCTCGGCGTGCTTGTGAGTGTGATCACGGTTTGTGTTGAGATTAAGAAAAAGCGCAAGCGCAAGAAAGCGCCTAAAGACACGCAAGACAAAGCATAAAGATTGTTTTAAGTTGATTTTTCTTTATAAAACAGTGGGAATGATTGTAAATTAAAATAAAATCACTATTTTTGTGGTTGATAAATAAGAGCGAATGCTATGAAAAAGATTTTGTTTTTTTCGGTTTTACTCCTTGCCTTGGCGGCTTGTATTGGCGGTTCACGGCAACAAGCCATAGTGTCTGCTGTTGAGCAACAGGCGGCACCCGATTCAAGCATTACACCAGTTGTTACGTCGCAAGCACTGCCCGAGCCCGTAACGGCTTTTCTTAATAAGCATTTCCCTGGTGATTCGGTGGTGGGTTTCGAAACCGATAATGATTATGGTGTCCTTGAATATGACGTGATGCTCAGCGATGGCAC
>CAMJZF010000025.1 GCA_946410125.1 uncultured Prevotellaceae bacterium
TGAGGCTAAAATCATTGAAGGAATTGGCGTGGACTGTAGATATGGCGATTTGCTTGTTCCTTATAGAGAATATGTGACGGGGCTCAACCCCATATCAAGCCTCTCGGCAGTTTATGAGGACGGGGAGCTTGTCTATAAGGGCAACGCCTACGATGAGGCTCAAGAACTGAAGAATCCTCAAGCCATTACCACCATCTCTGGCGAGCGGCAGGTGGCAGGCGTGCGCTACTACAACCTCGCCGGCGTGGAGAGCGCAGAGCCGCAGCCAGGCGTGAACATCCGCGTCACCACCTACACCGACGGCACCCGCAAGAGCGAGAAAATAATAAGATAACAACTTGCAATTTGCAACCTTTCTTTACCGAGACAGCAACGGACTTTCAAAGCCCCGTTGCTGCCTCACTTTTTTCCACACCCCAAGCGCAGCCAATTATCCGTAATAAATAAATTGTTAGTAATTGCTCAAAGAATTTTCCGGCGTGAGCCGGCTTTTTGACGAGCTCTGCTCGCAGCTTTTCGAGAAAATTTATTTGTTATTTTGGTTTGAATGGAGGCAAAATCAGATTAATCAGAAAAATGCGATTGAGCGAGAGAAAGTCGGAACTTGTTCCAGACCTTGCGAGCGTGAGCATTTTATTTAAAAATCAGTTGTTTTTATTATTTTTGGTAATTTGCGGACAATTCACGGTAATTTGTGTGAAAAATCCCATGCGCAGCCTGCTTCTCCCCTTGAGGGGGAGACCGAGAGGGGGCTATCTTGTTTTCTCCTGTTCTCCTGTCTTTTTTTGGTAATTTGCGGGCAATTCACGGCAATTTATGTGAAATTCTGCCATGAACGCGTGATTGATAATGTCCTTGTTTTTTGCATAAAACCACAATAGTAAAAATATCATATTAACAAAAATTGCACATATTTTCATGCAAATAAATTGTCCTTTCTTGTCATTTTCAACAAAAAAGAAGTAAATTTGCACATTCACTACAATTATCATTAATCAAACTAATTATGGCAACTACCAAAACAACTAAACCGACCAGCAAGAAAGCTGCAAACAAAAAAACAACTGCTAAGAAAAATGTGATTGGTGAAGCCAGCAAGCGCTGCATGGCTATGGAAGACAAGTACGGAGCCCACAACTACCATCCACTACCCGTTGTCCTGAAGAAGGGCAAGGGCATCTATGTGTGGGACGTAGAGGGGAAGAAATACTTCGACTTCCTTTCAAGCTATAGCGCCGTGAACCAGGGCCACTGCCATCCACGCATCGTGAAAGCCCTGAAGGATCAGGCAAGCAAGCTGTGCCTCACCTCACGCGCATTCTACAACGACTGCCTGTGCGAGTATGAGAAATTCATGCATCAGTACTTTGGCTATGACAAGGTGCTCCCCATGAACACCGGAGCCGAGGGCGTGGAAACTGCCCTGAAGCTTGCTCGCCGCTGGGGCGCAGTGAAAAAAGGCATACCCAACGATAAAATCAAGATAATATGCTGCGAAGGCAACTTCCACGGCCGCACCGTGACCATCATCACCATGAGCGACGACCCAAGCTCGTTTGCCGACTACGGACCCCTCACTCCCGGTTTCATCCGCATTCCTTACAATGACCCTGAGGCTCTGAAGAAAGCTCTCGAAAAATATGGCGACGAGGTGTGCGCTTTCATCGCCGAGCCAATTCAAGGCGAGGCTGGCGTGTTTGTTCCCGACGACGGCTACCTGAAGAAATGCTTCGACCTGTGCCACGAGCACAACGTGCTCTTCATTGCCGACGAGGTACAGACCGGTATCGCACGCACAGGTAAGATGCTCTGCTCGATGCACGACGGCATTCGCCCCGACATCGTTATCCTGGGCAAGGCCCTGGGTGGTGGCGTTCTTCCTGTTTCGGCTTGCCTTGCCGACGATGACATCATGCTCAACATCAAGCCAGGTGAGCACGGCTCAACATTTGGCGGATTCCCACTGGCTGCCCGTGTAGCCATCGAGGCTCTGAAGGTTGTAAAGGACGAGAAACTCACTCAAAATGCCGAGAAGATGGGTAAGATTTTCCGTGACGGCATCAACAAGATCAACTCGCCATTCATCGTGCAGGTGCGCGGACGTGGCTTGCTCAACGCCATCGTCACCAAGCCCATTGGCGACAAGACCGCCTGGGACATCTGCCTCAAGCTGCGTGACAACGGTCTGCTGGCTAAGCCCACCCACGACCACATCATCCGCTTTGCTCCACCCTTGTGCATCACCAAGGAAGAGATTCTCAAGGCTGTTGACATCATCAAGAAGACTTTCGAGGAAATGTCAGAGTAAAGTATTCTCCTATCACGTTCTAACAAAACAAGCCGGGCACGTGCCCGGCTTGTTTTGTGTTCTTTCAGCAAAATATCACCACCCCAAATGGCGGGAAAGATTCATTCTACAGGAACTTGTCGCCAAAATGAGTCTTGGCTTCGTTGACGTAGTTTTTGATTTTCTGCTCGTCGTTCTTGGGAACGATAAGCAAGGCATCGGGGGTGTCGGCAACGATATATCCGTTAAGGCCCGATACCACCACCAGCTTGTCGCCCTTGGCTGCAATCACATTATTGTTGCTCTCAAAGGCAAGCACCTTGCTGTTGGGCGTGACATTGCCGTCGCGATTCTTAGGTGAGTTGTCAAACAACGAGCCCCAAGTGCCAAGGTCGCTCCAACCGAAGTCCACCTTCTCAACAAAGACGTTAGACGACTTCTCCATTACAGCATAGTCAATCGACACATTAGGGCACGACGAGTAGTTCTCGTTGATAAACTCCTGCTCCTGGGGGGAACCGTAAAACAGATGAGCATGGTCAAAGAGGTCGGCAATCTCGGGAGCATGCTCGCGCATTGCATTGATTATCGTGTCCACGCCCCAGAAGAACATGCCCGAGTTCCAGAAGAATTCACCACTCTCAAGAAACACGTTGGCAAGCTCCTTATTGGGCTTTTCGGTAAAGGTCTTCACCTTTGAGAAATGGTCATCGATGTGGTCGCCCTCCTGAATGTAGCCATAACCCGTCTCAGGGCGGTTGGGCTTCACGCCAAAGGTCACGATGCTATCGTTGTGCTGCTCAATAAATTCAAAGGCTCGAACCACACACTGCTTGAATGCCTCATGCTTAAGGATAAGATGGTCGCTGGGAGCTACCATTATCTTGGCATCGGGATTAAGAGCTTTTATGTGCCAAGCTGCCCAGGCATTACAGGGTGCCGTGTTGCGGCGTGCTGGCTCAAGCAGTATCTGCTCTGGCTTGATTTGAGGCAACTGTTCCTGAATTATCGATGAGTACTGCTCATTGGTGAGCATGACAATATTCTCGGTGGGCACAATACCCTCAAGCCGCTCTACCGTGAGTTGCAACAAACTTTTTCCGGTGCCCAGAAAATCTATAAACTGTTTAGGCTTTGCGGCACGGCTGTAGGGCCAGAAACGGCTGCCGACACCGCCACACATGATAACACAAAATCGGTTATTATTCATATCGTCCTTGTTAAGATGAAAAAAAGTTAGTCTATCATTAAAACGGCTACAGCACATTATTTGTTGTGTGACAGCCATTATAAATTCACCTTTTTTTCAGGCTTTTTCCATCAACACCACAACACCCACAATAGTCACGGGCGACACCTATCTCTTTAGCAACGGAGTAGAGAAAATCATGTTTCATCCCGAGAACACAAGTGCTATAACTACCGTGAAAGCACCCAACGAGACCATGACACTCTTTGTGGCACGCGACGGCAGCTACCTCAGCGTTAACGGATGGAAGGGCGACAAGGCTCAACCCAACACAAGCCTGCGCGGTGCTTTCCCAAGCAAGAAGAACAGCGTGCAGCGACACAACGTCATCAAGCTCATAAAGAAGTAATTAGACATATCAAATTACAGTTAAGCAACAAAGAAAAGGCTCACTCGGGCCTTTTCTTTGTGTATTAAATTGCGCCTTAAATAAGCTGTGCCCAATAAAACTAACAACCAAAAAACCAATAACTGAAAACTTTTTTGTAATTTTGCGGTTTCAGAAGGAAAACAAGAGTTAATATGAACGACGAATTTGACATAAGGCAAGAACGCAACCAAGGCGACCGAGACTTTGAGAAAGCCTTAAGGCCAGCGCGATTCACCGACTTTGCAGGCCAGGAAGGCATTATCAACAACCTCAAGGTCTTTGTTGCAGCTGCCCGCAAGCGAGGCGAAGCTCTCGACCACACTTTGTTCTACGGACCTCCTGGACTGGGAAAGACAACACTTTCGAGCATTATTGCCAACGAGATGGGAGTAGGCTTCAAAGTCACAAGCGGTCCTGTTCTCGACAAGCCGGGCGACTTGGCTGGATTGCTCACTTCGCTCGATGAGAACGACGTTCTCTTCATCGACGAGATTCATCGCCTGAGCCCTATCGTCGAGGAATACCTCTACTCGGCAATGGAAGACTATCGCATCGACATCATGATTGACAAGGGACCTGGCGCACGCTCGGTGCAGCTCACCCTCTCGCCGTTCACTCTCATTGGCGCAACTACCCGTAGCGGATTGCTTACAGCTCCGTTGCGTGCCCGTTTTGGCATCAACTGCCATCTGGAATACTATGGGCACGAAACTCTTGAAGGTATTATTAAGCGCTCGGCGCGATTGCTCAACGTACCCATCGCCGACGATGCGGCACGCGAAATTTCGCTGCGAAGCCGTGGCACCCCACGTGTTGCCAACTCTCTCTTGCGCCGCGTGCGCGACTTTGCACAGGTGAAAGGAAGTGGCAAGATTGATTGCGAAATCGCCCGGTACGCTCTCGAAGCTCTTAACATCGACACCTATGGCCTGGATGAGGTAGACCACAAGTTGCTCATCACAATCATCGACAAGTTTGGAGGTGGGCCAGTTGGCCTGTCAACCCTTGCCGCCGCTCTCAACGAGGACGCCGGCACCATCGAGGAGGTTTATGAGCCTTTCCTTATCAAGGAAGGTTTCATCAAGCGCACTCCTCGAGGACGTGTTGCCACCGACTTGGCATTCCGACACCTGAAAATCGACCGCCCCATCAAGAGCGGCGACCAACCAAGCTTGTTCTAACGTAAACTAAAAAAGAACCAAAATGGCAAATCTCAAATCTTTAGCTAAAGACACTGTAATATATGGATTCACCGGCATGATAGGTCGCTTCTTGAACTACCTGCTCGTGCCACTCTACACCGCCAAGATTAGTGCCGCCTCAGGCGGATATGGCATCATTACCAACATCTACAGCTACGTCGCGCTCATCATCATCATTCTCACTTTTGGCATGGAAACCACCTTCTTCAGGTTTTCCAACAAGGATGATGAAAATCCCAGAGATGTAATCTCCACTTCGTTGATGGCTGTTACCGGCGTCTCGGCACTCTTTGTATTGCTGATTTTTATAACACTGCCTTGGCTGGCACCGGCAATGGGATATGCCGACCATCCAAGCTACATCAGCGTCATGGCAATTGTGGTGTCGCTCGATGCTGTGCAGTCTATCCTGTATGCCTACCTGCGCTATCAGCACAAACCCATCAAGTTTGCAACGCTAAAGTTTGCATTTATCATTCTCAACATCCTGCTTAACCTCATCTATTTCCTGTGGTTGCCCGAATTGTACAAGAGCCACCCCGACGTGATTGGCAAGATCTATGACCCATCCATTGGGGTGGGATATGCGTTCTACCTCAACCTTGTGTGCACTGGTCTTGTCACACTCTTGTTCTGGAAAGAGCTCACCAGCATTAAGTATCACATCGACTGGGCTCTGCTCAAGCGCATGCTCAGCTACACATGGCCACTGCTCTTGCTGGGGATAGTGGGAATTCTTAATCAGACGGCCGATAAAATCCTCTACCCTATCATCGACCCGACACCCAACGGGCGTGTTCAGCTCGGCATCTATGGCGCGGCTTGTAAAATTGCCATGATTATGGCTATTATCACCAACGCTTTTCGATGGGCCTACGAGCCGTTTGTCTTTGGCAAGAGTCGCGACAAGGACAACCGTGAAGCCTATTCCGCCGCCATGAAATACTTCATCATCTTCACTTGCCTGGCTTTCTTGATGGTAATGGCATGGATCGACTTGTTGAAATATATCATCGGGCGAGACTACTGGGATGGTCTTAAGGTTGTGCCTATCGTCATGGCAGCCGAAATCATGATGGGAATCTATTTCAACCTGTCGTTTTGGTATAAGCTTACCGACAAAACCATCTGGGGAGCAGTCTTCTCTTTTATAGGTTGCGCTGTCCTGGTTGCTATCAACTTCATCTTCGTACCGAAATTCGGTTACATGGCTTGTGCATGGGGAGGATTTGCGGGATATGGCATCTCTATGGTGCTATGCTACATTATAGGCCGCAAGTACTACCCCATCGACTATCCTCTCAAGGATATCGCCACCTACGTGTTGCTCACGGCAGCTATCTTTGTAGCTTACATGATAGTTGATTTTGGCACCAACTGGGCAAATATCACCTTCCGCACCTTGCTCTTGCTGGTGTTCTTTGCAGTACTTGTGAAAATGGAACACTTGCAGCCCATGCTCAAAAAACTGCCCGTGGTTGGAAAGCTCATTAAGTAAAAAACTACTTTTACTGCTATAGACTAATACATTAAAGGATAATCAAAGGAAGGTGTGCGAGACCTCAATTCCCACACACCTTTTTTTGTACATTCTGCATTATGCATTGTGAATTGTGCATTTTGCATTATGAATTAAATCCACCCCATCATGTGATAAAAATAGGCGATAAGGTATCCGGCTACACACGCCACTACTGTGTGTACCATTCCTGGCATCATGAACGAGTGATTGAGCAGGTACTTGCCAATCTTTGTCGTGCCCGTGCGGTCAAAATTGACGGTAGCGATATCCGATGGATAGTTGGGGATAAAGAAGTATCCATAGACCGATGGCAGCACACCAAGCAAAATCCAGCCGTCAATGCCCAGCTTGTAGGCAAGAGGCAACATTGCAACCACCACTGCACCCTGCGAGTTGACAAGCACCGACACAAGGAAGAATGCAAAGGCAATCGACCACGGATATTGCTCAACCATTCCCGCCAGCATCTTTTGAATGTCACCTAAATAGTTGGCGAAATAGGTATCGGCAAGCCAAGCGATGCCATAGATTGCCACGACAGCAACCATACCACTTTGCCAAACGGGACCGTGGACAGCCTTCTTGGGAGAAGCCTTGCAAAAGATAATCATCAACGCCGCTGCAGTAATCATCACAATTTGAATCACTATATTCATTTTCAACGGACTCATCACAACCTCAGTTACGTCGGGCACAACTTCATCAATCTTTGCCAGTTGTTCAGGAGTTATACTTGCACCCAGCATTTCCATGACGGGCGCTCCCTTTATAGCCTTTACAGTCTCATAAGCAGGCAGCATATTTTGGAAGATTGCGAAGAACACAATCACAAGGAGGGCTCCAAAGAAAATGAATACTGCACGCTTGCTCTCAGGAGCGATCTTCTTGTCGAGAGTGGTAGCTGTGCTGCCGTAGATGAACTCGCGCTGCTCGGGGTCGGCAATCCTCTTCTGGAACTCAGGATCTTTGTCAAGATCCTTGCCACGTTTATAAGAAGCCACCGATGCAATGATTATACCAATCAAGCACGCAGGCATTGTCACCATAAGCACTTTGGGGATGGTGATGGCATAGCCATTAGTACCCGAAATAGTGATGAACGCCACCACAGCAGCAGCGATGGGCGAGCAAGTAATACCAATCTGCGACGCGATGCTGGCTATGCCACATGGACGCTCAGGACGGATGCCCTTCTTAATGGCAATGTCGCAAATAATAGGCATCAAGGTGTAAACAACGTGTCCTGTTCCCACAAGCACGGTAAGGAAGAAGGTGCACAAGGGGGCAAGGAAAGTGATGCGGTCAGGATGCTTGCGCAGGAGTTTCTCGGCCAATTGGATAAGCCAGTCCATACCACCCGACGCCTGCATGATGCCGGCGCAGGTCACCGCCGCGATGATGATGTAGATAACATCGGTAGGAGGTGTGCCAGGTTCTAATCCAAACCCAAACACCAGAATCGCTAAGCCAATTCCTGAAATGGCACCTAACGCCAGGCTACCATATCGGGAGCCGAGCCACAACGCCGCAAGGACGATGCATAACTGTAAAATCATTAATGCTGACATATTGTTTAGTTTTAGTTATTAGTTTTTTTACAACGTGATTAATAGCGCACACTCACCTGGACATAAACACTGCTGTAGTTGTGCTTTGCGAGTGAGCGGTCGTTGGTCAAGATATATTCCGACTGTATCTCGAAGTATTTGCAGAAACGGAAGTTAAGACCTATTTCATAGTTGGTCTTGCTATTACCCCATGTGGCACTGGGGCGATACAGGTCATAGCGCCCCTTGAGCATGAGCTTGTTAGCAATGACAGGCACTATGGCAAGAGCGTAAAAGCCATCGGCCTTGTCGTTGGCAATCACATTGCCATCGTTGTCGCTATAGGTCTTGATGGTTAAGTCCTTGGCATCGTCGGGTTTCTGATAGGTAGTGGCAAAACCCTGACCCGTAGAATGGATATACTCACCACGAAGCTGCAGGTCACCTTTCTTGTATTCGGCACTCAATGCATAACGGTGCTTGTTAAGGCTCATAACCTCCTTCCCGTTCTTGCGGGAATATGAGCCTTCCCATCCAAAGGCACCAATTCTCAAGCCGGCAACGGGCATCACCCACAAGCCACCTATTATGTCTTTCTTTTTGTCGACATCTGTCACATTAATTCCCTGGCCGTTAAACACCCCCACCTGATAATGCAGCAGGTTGCGGCCTGAGCGATTCTTTAGGAAATCGCCCTGAAACTGCAGACCTATGTCTCGACCGTTGCTGGCATGTTCGCCTGTCCTGTCACTGAAACCCGACAGTTTTGACACAGGCTGTGAGTAAGCCATGAAACCCTGGTCTATGGGATTCATGGGATTCTCAAAGGTAAAGGGGCGCTTGAACTGCCCCAGCTTCACCTTGAAGAAGTCAAACCGCTGCCATTCCATGAAATAGTCTACCAAGCGTGGACTGCTGCCCAGCGTCGATGTATTGCCATTAATTTGGCCTTGAATTTTATAATAGAGCTCATTTAAAATTTTCCCTTCAACCGAAGCTCTCACAATTCTCACGTTGAAGGTATTACTGTTGTTATTGTCCTGAAATGTAGCCTGATAGGAAGCTATGGCAAAACCACTGAATTTGGGCTTGCTGAAGATTGGCGTTTTCTTCGCCACACTGTCGGGACCCTCGGCTGCTAATGCTGGTTCAATTCCAACCCCAGACAACAGAATCATTGCCGACAAAAGAAGCAATTTTAAAGTTTTCATAATAGTAGCTTTATATGCAACATTCTTAAATCATTTTTTTGCAAAAATAATAAATTTATTTTAAAATCCACAACTTTTACTACAATAACAACACACAGCATCCTTATTCTTTTATTTTGCGCACAACAATACAATAAAAAATAGGCTGAAAATCAAGTGATTAACAGCCTATTTTAGTGCCCAAGAAAGGACTCGAACCTTCACGCCTCGCGGCACACGCACCTGAAACGTGCGCGTCTACCAATTCCGCCACTTGGGCTTTTTGAATAAAATGCTCTCGCTCGGAAGACATTGTGCAAGCTCAGCCTTCTCTCGCTTAATTGCATTTTTGCGGTTGCAAAGTTAGTAACTTTTTTTGAACTGGCAATAGATTTGGTAAAAATTCCCGAAAAAACGCTCATAATCCCATTTTTTAACACGATTATAAGAGACATTGAGCAGAAATGTAGTACCTTTGTAAACTCTTTCGCCATTTGGCGTCGCATGCCTGCAGGCATGTAAAAAAGCTGTATTAGACTAATATGAACGAAAACAACATAAATAATAAAAAGAAACAAGACGAGGAGTCGATTATCAACCAAGCAGCAAGTGAAGAATATCGCTACGGCTTTGTGAGTGACTTTGAGACCGACGTCATCCCCAAGGGCCTTGACGAGAATGTGGTGCGCCGCATCAGCCAGCTCAAGAACGAGCCCGAGTGGCTGCTGGAGTTCAGGCTCAAGGCATTTCGTCACTGGCAGACTTTACCATTGCCCAAGTGGGGCAAGGTGAACATGCCCGACATCGACTTCCAGGCCATAAGCTATTATGCGGCACCTCAAACCAAGACTGGCGACAAGAAGGAGATTGACCCAGAGCTCAAGAAGACCTTCGACAAGCTGGGCATTCCCCTCGAGGAGCAGAAGCGCCTGAGCGGCATGGCGGTCGACGCCGTGGTCGACAGCGTGAGCGTTCACACCAGCTACCGCGAGCGCCTCGCCGAGCTGGGAGTGATTTTCTGCTCCATCAGCGAAGCGGTGAAAGACTATCCCGACCTGGTGCGCAAGTACATTGGCAGCGTAGTGCCCTACACCGACAATTTCTTTGCCGCACTCAACTCGGCAGTGTTCAGCGACGGCTCGTTTGTCTATATTCCTAAAGGTGTTAGATGCCCAATGGAGCTGTCGAGCTACTTCCGCATCAACGCGGCACAGACCGGCCAGTTTGAGCGCACCCTCATTGTTGCCGACGACGACAGTTACGTGAGCTACTTAGAGGGTTGCACGGCACCCATGCGCGACGAGAACCAGCTGCATGCCGCCATTGTTGAGATTATAGTCGAGGAGCGTGCCGAGGTCAAGTATAGCACCGTGCAGAACTGGTATCCTGGCGACAAGGATGGCAAGGGTGGAATATACAACCTCGTGACAAAGCGCGGCATTTGCCGTGGCGACCACTCCAAGCTCTCATGGACACAGGTCGAGACCGGCAGTGCCATCACTTGGAAATACCCCAGCACCATTCTCAAGGGCAACAACACCGTGGGCGAGTTCTACAGCGTGGCACTCACACGCAACTACCAAATGGCCGACACCGGCACCAAAATGATACACTTGGGCAAGAACTCGCGCTCGACCATTGTGAGCAAGGGCATCAGCGCCGGTCATAGCGAGAACAGCTACCGAGGTATGGTCAAGGTGGCTCCTGCCGCCACCAATAGCCGCAACTACACCCAGTGCGACAGCCTGCTGCTGAGCGACACCAGCGGAGCCCACACTTTCCCCGTGATAGAGGTGGGCAACGATTCGAGCATTGTTGAACATGAAGCCACCACGAGCAAGATTAACGAAGACCAGATTTTCTACTGCAACCAGCGCGGCATCAGCACCGAGGATGCTGTGGGCCTTATCGTCAACGGCTACGCCCGCGACGTGATGAAGAAGTTGCCAATGGAGTTTGCCGTCGAAGCCCAGCGCCTCCTCAGCGTCTCGCTCGAAGGCAGCGTGGGGTAAAATTAATGCACAATGCTCAATGCACAATGCTCAATGCTCAATGCACAATGCTCAATGCACAATGCTCAATGCACAATGCTCAATTCATAATGCAAATCATAGTCATTCTTAGTCACTCTTAGTCACTCTTAGTCACTCTTAGTCATTCCTATTAAAGAAAAAATATGCTAATAATCAAAGATTTACATGCCTCCATTGAGGGCAAAGAGATATTAAAAGGGGTCAATCTCACAGTTAAGCCTGGCGAGGTGCACGCCATCATGGGGCCTAACGGCAGCGGCAAGAGCACACTCAGCGCTGTGCTCACCGGCAACCCTGTTTACACCGTCACTGGCGGTGAGGTAGAGTTCTACGGCAAGAACTTGCTTGAACTCAGTCCCGAGGACCGAGCCCATGAGGGTATCTTCCTGAGCTTCCAGTATCCCGTTGAGATTCCAGGCGTGCTCATGAGCAACTTCATGCGCACTGCCATCAACGAGAAACGCAAATATCAGGGGCTTGAACCAATGAGTGCCACCGAGTTTCTCAAGCTCATGCGCGAGAAACGCGCCATTGTGGATTTGGACAACAAGCTCGCATCACGAGCTGTGAACGAGGGATTCTCGGGTGGAGAGAAGAAGCGCAACGAGATTTTCCAGATGGCAATGCTTGAACCACGCCTCTCGATTCTCGACGAGACCGACAGCGGACTCGACATCGATGCGCTACGCACTGTTGCCAATGGTGTTAACCTTCTCAAGAGCAACGACAATGCCACCATCGTCATCACACACTACCAGCGCTTACTCGACTACATCAAGCCCGACCAGGTGCACGTGCTTTACAAAGGTCGCATTGTCATGACCGGCGGTCCCGAGCTGGCTCTGGAACTTGAAGAGAAAGGATATGACTGGATTAAGGAACAAGTTGACAACAATCAGCTATGAACAACTCGCTGAAGCAATATATCGATCTGCATGACCAAAACCTAAAGGCCATCAACAGTCACTCGGCTACACAGCTCAACTCCTTGAGGCAAGAAGCGCGCAAGGTGCTTGAGAATGCGACACTTCCACCCAAGGGCAGTGACGACTACGAGGCTACCGACCTAAACGAGGCGCTTGCACCCGATTATGGTGTCAACATCAACCACGTTGACCTGTCACGAGAGTCTACCACCAAGTTCCGCTGCGAGGTGCCAAACCTGAGCACTTGTCTCTACTATGTGTTCAACGACACTTTCCGCCCCAGTGCCACTGCTGGGCAGAGCGGCGACAAAGCCAGTGTAGAATCATTCCAAAACACAAAGCACCCCGAAGTGCTCGCCAAGCACTACGGCACCGTGGCAAGCCTCAACAACACCTGCACTGCACTCAACACAATGCTTGCGCAGGATGGCGTACTGATTTACATACCCAAAGGGTCGGCAACTTCCAAGCCAATTCAGCTCATCAACGTGTTTGATGCCAATGCCCGTCTCATGGCAGTTCGCCGCCTGCTCATCGTTCTTGAAGATGACGCACAGGCCAAGGTGCTCGTGTGCGACCACACCAAGGGCGACCAGCAGTACCTAAGCCTCGAAGTGGTGGAAGTAATTGCCGGTCGCAACGCTCGGCTCGACTACTACCACATGGAGGAAAGTGACAACCACACCACCCGCCTGTCACAACTATGGGCCCGCCAGAGCGAGGGCAGCAACGTGCTCATCGATGGCATCACTCTCACCAACGGCTTCACACGCAACGACTATCACATCGACGTTGACGGCGAGCACTGCGACACTCACCTGCTTGGCATGGCAATAGCCACATCCAGTCAGCACGTAGACAACCACACGCTCATCAACCACAATGCCCCACGATGCCACAGCAACGAGATGTTTAAATATGTCCTTAATGACAATGCAATTGGAGCTTTTGCCGGAAAGATTCTGGTGAAGCCCAACTGTCCCAAGATTGACGCTTATCAGGGCAACCGCAACATCGTGGCATCTCCAACAGCCCACATGTACACCAAGCCACAGCTTGAAATTTACACCGACGACGTGAAGTGTTCGCATGGAGCAACCGTCGGCCAGCTCGACCAGGACGCACTGTTCTACATGCAGACTCGCGGCATTTCATTGCCTGTGGCTCAAAAACTGCTGATGCAGGCATTCATGAGCGACGTTGTTGACGGTGTGCGTCTTGACACTCTGCGTGACCGCCTGCGCCACCTTGTGGAAATGCGCCTGAGTGGCGATGCTATGATTTGCGAAAGTTGTGAATTAAAGAAATAAATCTCCACTATTCAACTGTTCTACTACTCCACTATTCGATTATATGAACATTTACGAAATTCGTGAGCAATATCCAATCCTCGATCGCAAAATCGAGGGACGGCCTCTCGTTTACCTCGACAATGCCGCCACTTCTCAAACTCCCCGATGTGTTGTAGAAACCATCAACGACATGTACTACAAGCACAAGGCCAATGTGCACCGTGGAGTTCACACCATTTCTCAAGAAGCTACCAACCTAATGGAAGCTACACGAGAAAAGGTGCGCAGGTTCATCAATGCCAAGTCCACAAGCGAGATAATATTTACTCGTGGCACCACCGAGGCCATCAACCTCGTCGCATCATCCTTTGGCGACACGCTGTACACTGGCGATGAGATAATTCTCACCGTCATGGAGCACCACAGCAACATCGTGCCATGGCAACTACTTCAGCGCAACAAGCGCCTCAAGATTCATGTCGTACCCATTAACAGCAACGGAGAACTCGACTTAAATGCCTATGAGGATCTCTTTACCGAGAACATCCGCTTTGTGTCGATGACTCACGTCTCTAACGTTCTCGGCACCATCAATCCCGTGAAGCAGATGATTGAGATTGCACACCGCTACGGCGTGCCTGTACTCGTCGACGGTGCCCAAGCTGCACCTCACATGAAAATTGACGTGCAAGACCTGGATGCCGACTTCTACTGCTTCTCAAGCCACAAGATGTACGGTCCCGCAGGAGTGGGTGTGCTCTATGGAAAGGAAAAACAGCTCAGCCGTATGGTGCCTTACCAGGGAGGCGGCGAAATGATTGGGAACGTCACATTCGAGAAAACAACGTTTGCCGAACTGCCCTATAAATTTGAGGCTGGCACTCCCGATTTTGTAGGCATTGCAGCCTTTGGCGCAGCCATCGACTATATTGAGGGGCTCGGCATTGACAACATTGCAAGCCACGAGCAACTATTGCTCGATGCCGCCACCAGCCAACTCATGGAGATAGAGGGAATGCGCATCTTTGGCACCAGCGAGCACAAGGAGGGTGTCATTTCCTTCCTCGTGGGCGACATCAACAGCTACGACATGGGCGTTTTGCTCGACAAACTCGGCATCGCCGTGCGCACCGGGCACCACTGCGCACAACCACTCATGAAACGCCTGGGCGTGACAGGCACTGTGCGTGCCTCGTTTGCTCTTTACAACACACTCGAAGAGGTCACCCGCTTCACTCAAGCCGTTGCCCGCGTCGCCAAGATGTTCTAAGTTTTGGCATAGTCGAGAAAAAGAACTTAATAGTAAGAGTGCTGGCAATCGCTAACTGCCAGCACTCTTATTCTTATGTGCTTCCATTTGTGAACGAGTTTTTTAGATGTAACCAACTACGATGTAAACAAATCCGTGTGGTGTGCGAACCTCGCGATACAGTACTCCATCGGCGAGCAACAGGCGCTCACAGTTGTGGGTTATGAAGCGTCCATAGGCAGGGCGATGAATGAAGCGTGATCCCATGATAGGACGATGAGCGTGACGGAATCTTTTGTCAAAGTGACTTGGACCTGGACGACGGTGATCGAAGTGGCGGATTTCTACACGGCGCTCCATGTGGTGCCTAGTGCCACGCATGTCATGACGACGAACTCCCTGTGCTGTGGCAGCGCTTGTGCCACTCATTAGCATTGCAGCTGCGGCACATGCTGTGATAAGTAATTTTGTTCTCATAATCTTTTATTTTTGTGTCAGGAGCCAGACAAACTGACTACCATGACGAGTGAAACATGTTTTTGGATCTCTTTACTTTTTAGACTACCTGAAAAGATAAAGGTTAAACAGGGTTATCCCGTCAATATACTTTCAGCGAATTTCCACCGATTAACACTCGATAGTTATATATGAATAGGATGAAAGGTGTATTCTTATATTTTTATATAACACTACTAAATTGAGTAATAATGTAAGCGGTTTTTCGCATTTTAGCGAAAAAACAATAATATTATCACAGAAAATGCTTATGTTTGTAACAAATTTCTTTTATTTGAAAACCTAAAACTTCCAACTATTATGAAAACAAAATATCCATCATGGAGATTTTTGCTCGCGCTGATGGCAATGATGATTGCGTTGAACGCTGGCGCATTGACCGAGACCATCACAGGAAGCAATAAGTTGATACTCAAATACTCCATCTCGGGCGGCAAGTACATACGCACATTAGAAGGAAATGCGCACACTAGCATATTTGAGATAGAGCCCGGTGGCACTATAACCATTACCGGCGCAAACGGAAGAAAGCAAACCAAAAAGGATAAATTTGACTACTGGATTACTGCCAGTTTTTACTTTAAGGATGCTAAAGGTCATCAACTGGGACAATACCATTACAAGGAACAAAAGAATGGCAATGTGCAAATCCAAGTCATTGTGCCTGATGGCGCAGTGAAAGCCGAAGCGAGTATTTCATTAAAGTGTAGCGACATCTATAACAGTCTTAGTGCTAAAGGTGAGTTTACCGTGAAACAAAAAAAGAACAATTCACAGTCGACAAGCCAGAAAAAAACTAGTTACTCAGCTAAAGAAACTCCTGTGAGCTTCAAGTGTAATGAGGTGGACAGTAAAATCCGCTTCAACGACTTTTATGGAGAAGTGAAATATCGTTGTAGCTTAGAAGAAGACGATGCATTCGAATTTGCTGATTTAGATGCTGTGCTATATGAAAACGACCTCATCCAGACCGAGGAGGAGTCGGGTGCAATTTTAGGACTTGAGGACATGAGCACCTATGTTATTAAGCCTGAATCAAAGCTAATAATCCGAACCTTGTACGACAGCCGCCCAACTATTGTGCAGAAATTAGAGCTCATAGGTGGCTCCATGCTCACAAACATCAAAAAAATGGCCGAAGGCAAGAGCCTTGAAGTTGAGATGTCGCAGTGTATTTGTGGTGGCGAGGGAACCATTTTTGCTGTTCAGGAGACAGGCAAAGAGTCGCGTGTATGGCTGCTTGTGGGAAAAGCTAGCGTCAAGAACAAGAAGACTGGCAAGAAAACTGTTCTGCAGCCAGAGCAGATGGTCACGATGAAAGGAAAAACAAGCAACGTAGCCTCGTTCAATGTGGAGCAAGTGGCTAAGAAGTTTGGCTGCCCAATGAGCGAAATCAAAAATCACTACACCAGCAAGAAAGCACCTAAATACAACATGTCGGACATCTGCGGCAAGCAGGTTTCAAGCACGGGCGGCAAGAAAACCGCAAACCCGAAAGCTCCCAAAAAGAAGAAAAGCAACAAAACTGTCGACAACAGAAAGCAAAGTGATGTAATCAAGACGTCAGGCAACAGTCAGTCTGGTTCATCTGCCCCAAGTGGCAAGTATGCCCGCTACGGCGCAAAGCGTGGCATAGTGAAGCGCGTGGATGACGGTGGCGACATGCGCGTCTACTACACTACCTGGTGGGACGACTACGGCCGTCTGGAGCGCAGCGAGATTACTCGCACCGAAGAGAAGCAGGGCAAGAAATGGGTGGCTGTGGATGGTTATCAGTTAATCAACATCATCATCGATGACAAGCACTACATGTACAGCAAGAGCATAGGCTGGAACCAAATGAAGAACAACGAGACCAACTACCTGGGCAGCGGTGCCAAGACGGTGGATGGATGCAAGATTGAGAAGAGCGGCACTGCTAAGGTCAATGGAAAGCAGTGTGACGTGTTCAAAGGCAAGAAAAGCGGCTCCACAGTAGAGTACTACATTTGGGAAGGCGTTGTGATGAAGATGGTGGAGAAAAGTTCCGACGGCACTTCTACCACAACAGCCCAAAGCATCGAACTGCCATCAAGCATTGATTCATCAAAGTTCGTCGCACCCAAAACAGGTGTGAAGAAGAAATAGAAAATTCCAGTTCAATAAGATAATAAAGCCAGCACCCACTCAGGATGCTGGCTTTTTACATTTAAAGAACGTGTCAATTAAGTGTCGAGGGTCGCGTAGGTTGCGTTGTCCTCGATGAACTTGCGTCGTGGAGCCACATCCTCACCCATGAGCATCGAGAAAATGCGGTCGGCCTCGGCGGCGTCGCTGATGTTCACGCGGCGAAGCAGACGGTTTTCAGGATCCATTGTGGTCTCCCACAGCTGCTCGGGATTCATCTCACCAAGACCTTTAAATCGCTGAACGCGAACGTTCTTTTCCTCACCGTTGGCATATTTCTCAATAAACTGGCGCACCTGCATGTCGTTCCAGCAATATTCCATGTTGTTGCCCTTGATGGCACGATATAGTGGCGGATTGGCAATGTAAAGGTAGCCGTTATCGATGATGGGACGCATGCGACGATAGAAGAAAGTCATCAGCAGGGTGGCAATGTGAGCACCATCCACATCGGCATCGGTCATGATGATGATGCGATGATAGCGCAGCTTCGACAGGTTGGCCTCCTTGGGATCCTCTTCGGTACCTATGGTAACACCCAGAGCGCGGAAGATGTTCACCACCGACTCACTCTCAAACACCTTGTGGTCCATAGCTTTCTCCACATTGAGGATTTTACCGCGCAGTGGCAGGATTGCCTGGAAGCCACGGTCGCGACCCTGTTTAGCCGAACCGCCCGCTGAGTCACCCTCGACGAGGAACAGCTCGCACTTAGCCGGGTCACGGCTTGAACAGTCGGCGAGTTTGCCAGGAAGGCCACCGCCAGCCAGAGGCGACTTGCGCTGCACCTTGGCACGTGCCGTCTCGGCGGCATGACGTGCTGTGGCTGCAAGTATAATCTTCTCAACAATAGCTTTGGCCTGAGAGGGATGCTCCTCAAGATAAACGTTCAGCGCCTCGCGCAGACTGGTCTCCACAGCACCAATCACCTCGGTGTTGCCGAGCTTGGTCTTGGTCTGACCCTCAAACTGAGGCTCCAGCACCTTAACCGAAATCACTGCCGTAAGTCCCTGACGGAAGTCCTCGGGCTTGATGTCGACTTTCACCTTATCGAGCAGCTTACTGTCTTCGGCATATTTCTTCAAAGTCGAACCCAAGCCACGGCGGAAACCTGTGAGGTGGGTTCCTCCTTCAATTGTATTGATGTTGTTGACAAACGAATAAATGTTCTCGTTAAACGAAGTGTTATAGGTCATGGCAACCTCAACGGGAATGTCACCCTTATTGGTGCTGATGTGAATAACGTCATTGATAAGAGACTCCTTGCTCGCATCGATGTAGCGCACAAATTCATCAAGACCTGTATTGCTGAAGAACTCCTCGCTAAGTGGGTTGCCTTCTTCGTCCTTAACACGCAGATCGGTAAGGATGAGCTTGACACCTGCATTAAGGTAGGCAAGGTCGCGAAGACGGGTAGCAAGAATGCGGTAATCATACTCTGTCGTCTGGGTGAAAATCGTGGCATCGGGGTGGAACTTTACAGTGGTGCCGTGTTCGTCGCCACACTCCCCTATCACATGCACCTCACAGGTTGGCTTGCCGTAGGAATATTCCTGACAGTAAATCTTGCCGCCACGGCGAACCTCGGCGCGCAGGTAATCGCTCAATGCGTTCACACAGCTCACGCCAACGCCGTGAAGGCCGCCCGACACCTTATAGGAACCTTTATCAAACTTACCTCCGGCATGAAGCACAGTCATCACAACCTCCAGAGCCGACTTTTTCAACTTCTCATGTTGGTCCACCGGAATTCCACGGCCATTATCTTGAACGATAATTGAATTATCCTCGGTAATGGTAACCCTTATCGTGTCGCAGAAGCCTGCCAGAGCCTCATCGATGGAGTTGTCCACAACCTCGCTAACAAGGTGATGCAATCCCTTAACGCTTGTGTCGCCAATATACATCGCGGGGCGCTTGCGCACTGCCTCAAGGCCCTCAAGCACCTGTATATTATGCGCCGAATACTTTTTCTCTTCTTGTTGTTCTCTAATTTCTTCGCTTGTCATATAATATTTATATTTTTCTTTTTGTCTGTTTGTTAAACCAGCACGGCTTGCGAGCACTGCAATCCACTATAAATCACTCTTTTATAATACCATTCAGAGTTCAATGAAACACAAGAAAAAGCCCTTGCCGTAAAAACATACAAAGTTACAAAAAAATGGCAAATCAGAGAAATGTTTAAATCATAAAAAAAGTAAATTTTTCAGCATAAAAACAAAACAAATCAACGCCCCTTTGCAACTTGACCGAGCTACATTTTTTTGCCCAAAACAACGCCACGGACATTAAATGCCACTACCGAAAACCGCAAACTTGCAAGTTTTAGCTTTAATTGCTAACTTTGCATGTTTTTTTGAGCGGCACGCGACAAAGCAGCACGCCGCAAGGTTATGAAGCAGATTTTCAATTACATAAAAAGCCTGGCACGATGGATGATGCGACCTGTTATGGGAGAATTGAACTTCTTCCTCACGGTGTTGCTCATCAACTGCAGCGTCACCATCGGTTACATGGTGGGCTGCGCCTATATCGACGGCAACGACATGTGCCATGCCATGCGCTGCTTAGCTCTCGGAGCCTTTGTCGCCTATGCCATCACCCTGCTACTCCACCTTGCCAAGCCCCGCTGGCTGCGAGTCACCATCAAGTCGCTCACCTATATCATCCTCATCAGCCTGCAGGCGGTTTACACTTTTATCCAGCTCAACTTTGAGATGAATCTTGGACCAAGAGTTCTCATCCTGCTTGCTGAGACCAACGGCAAGGAAGCCTGCGAGTTTGTAGGCACCTATTTCCTCACCGCCAAGAGCCTGTGGTGCTATGCCATTGTAACGGCGATAATCATCAC
Organism: uncultured Prevotellaceae bacterium; assembly: GCA_946410125.1. Taxonomy (GTDB): domain Bacteria; phylum Bacteroidota; class Bacteroidia; order Bacteroidales; family Muribaculaceae; genus Sodaliphilus. The sequence goes on from CAMJZF010000025.1 coordinate 20,404, forward strand.
TGTCATTGTTCTGGAATGGAAACGCAAGGCCTTCAATGCCATAGCACGACGCAAGGCCATGAAATGGATTCTCGCCGTTGTGTTCCTGCCTCTCATCACCTGGGGAGCCTGCCTGAGCCACAACTACGCAAAACTCGCAATGTGCAAGCACTCCAAGGAGCTCAACAAGTGGGTTCTCGACTTTGGCATCGACGCCCTCGACCACTTGAGCACTTCCTATTACTCCCTGTGTTACCTTAATGTGAGCGATGCCGACATTGCCCAGGCGGTACAGGTGGCACGGCAAGCCTACAAGTCGCCTGTCACCAACCTTGAGCCCGACTCACTCAACGTGATTATGGTACTCGGCGAGAGTTACATCAAGTGCCACGCCGCCCTTTACGGCTATGAGCACAACACCACGCCATTGCTCATTGCCGAGCGCAACCAAGGCAACCTCATCGTTTTTGACGACATCATCACGCCTTACAATGCCACTTCGCAAGTACAGAAGAACGTGTTCTCGCTCAACGACAAGAGTGCAGGCGAAATGTGGTATGAGAAGCCAATGCTACCCACTGTGCTGCGACATGCCGGCTACAAGGTCTACTTCTGGGACAACCAGCGCAACTACAGCAAGACCGAGATGTTCACTATCACCGTCAACTCGTTTATCTACAACAGCACCATTGCCGCCCTCAGCTATGACGAGACTTCTAATGGCGGTCTCACCATCGACGGCAACTTGCTCGTCGACTTCAAGAAAAACTCCAAAGTGCCAGGTGGCAAGCACAACTTCTATATTTTCCACCTCATGGGACAGCACGTACATCCCGTGGGGCGATACCCCAAGAAGTGCGGCTTCGACGTCTTCACCGCCGACTCGGTGCGACGCAACGACGCTTTTCTTAACAAAGACAAGCGCACCTACATCGCCCAGTATGACAACGCCACCCTCTACAACGATGCCGTCATGAAGCGAATCTTCGACATGTGGCGCGACAAGAACACCGTCGTCGTCTATTTCTCGGACCACGGCGATGAGGCCTACGACTTTCGCGACCATGTGGGACGTGGCAACGTCACCAGCCCCAACGCAACGCTCTTCCACTACGACAACGACATCCCGTTCATGGTGTGGTGCAGCAACACATTCATTGCCAAGCACCCGCAACTTGTCAACGACTTGAGGAACGCGGCAAAGCGCCCTGGCATGGTGCAGGACGTGGGATTCCTAATTCTCAGGCTGGCAGGTATAAAAACCCCTTATTACATTCCACAGCGCGACATCTCATCACCACAGTATCAACCTTACAGACGCATAGTCTACGAGAGATTTGACTACGATCAAGTGGTGAATGAAAAATAGCGACTAAATACAGTTTACAAATTAAAAACTACACGACAACAAATCACTATATATGATGCGAATAGACATACTCACCGTAATGCCCGAGGCTCTGGACTCGCCTCTGCATTGCAGCATTGTGCAAAGGGCTCAAGACAAAGGTCTCGTTGAAATCCACATCCACAACCTGCGCGACTGGTCGCTAAGGAAGCATCGCAAAGTTGACGACTATCCTTTTGGCGGAGAGGCTGGAATGGTGATGCAAATCGAGCCGGTGTACCGATGCATTGAGCAACTCAAGAGCGAGCGAACCTACGACGAGGTTATCTTCACCTCGCCCGATGGCGAAATGCTCACTCAACCCATTGCCAACCAACTCTCTATGGCTCAGAACCTGATTATCCTGTGTGGGCATTACAAGGGTGTTGACTACCGAATTCGCGAACACCTCGTCACTCGCGAGATTTCTATAGGCAACTATGTGCTCACTGGCGGCGAGCTCCCTGCCGCGGTCATTGCCGATGCGGTGATAAGGCTTATTCCAGGGGCTATAGGTGATGAGCAAAGTGCCCTTAACGACTCCTTCCAGGACAACCTGCTTGAGGCTCCAGTCTACACGCGACCAGCAGAGTTCAACGGATGGGAGGTCCCCGAAATTCTGCTCAGCGGCAATTTCCCAAAAATCGAGGAATGGAAAATGCAGCAAGCGCTCCTGCGAACCAAAAAACTGCGCCCCAACCTGCTCAAGGATTAAAATTATTGTTAAACAAGCGTCTTCTATTGTAGATTTTCTATATTATTGCTACCTTCGCAGTGTAAAACAGTAAAACGAGAGAAATGACTTTAAAGAAAATCAAACGCCCTAAATGGATTCCCATTTGGCTCAGCTTTCCGTTTGTGATTTTCCTGGGTTTTATCGCCATGTTGCTCTTCTTTGGCGAGAACAACTACATGGAAATCAACAAGCAAAAGAAGGAAATAGACGACATCAACGCGCAAATCAAGCAACAGGAAGACTCTGCGCTATACTACGAACGTAAAACTCAGGAGCTCAACACCGACAAGGAGACTCTTGAGCGGCTTGCCCGTGAGCAATACCGCATGAAACGCACCAACGAAGATGTGTTTGTCACCGATATTCCCTAAACCAATCCTGCCATGAAACGAAGCATTAATCCAAAACTCATTAACGCAGCCCTGTGCACCGGTATGCTCCTGCTCATGGGAGCTGCGGCATTGCCCATCTTTGGCATCAAGTGGGAAGGGCTTAGATACATCTTCGCCGCTGGAGCCCTGATTACTCTCATAGCACAAATAGCCACGCCAAGCCCATCGGGCGAACTCAGAGTGAGAAGATTGACACGCATGAATGTGTGGTCGGCAATAATCTATTGTGTCTCAGCAGTATGCCTGTTTACCACAAGCCCCGACATGCAAAAAAGCTGGGTTGCCTTTCTCCTCGCCGGCGCCGTGTTGCAAATCTACGCGACACTAATGATTTCGCACCTAATAGAAAAGAAGAAGCAATAATCCATAGGGCAATCACACATCACCCCCTATCAATCTCCCACAGCCCCCTCTCAATCTCCCCCTCAAGGGGAGAGGCAGGCTGCGCGTGTTTTCTCAACACAAATTACCGTGAATTGACCGCAAATTATCAATAAAATAAAAACACATCAGCCCCCTCTCAGTCTCCCCCTCAAGGGGAGAAGCTGTGCTGCGCCAATAAATCGGATGAATCGGATGAATCGGATGAATCACATGAATTGCATGTGGGGTGGCAGAATGTCAAAGAGCTCTTTTGGGGCAAAGGTAACACCTTATTATATAGTAGAACAACTTTAAAAAGTTTGATTCTATTTGCCAAAAGTCAAGAGATTTGTGGCCTGTGACCTTATATGTATGTCAGAAAGAGCGTGTTCTGAATGTATTTTAAGCCGTGTGAGCCTAATTAATTACTTGTCCAAGAAGATTTTGAATAAAAGATTGAGTTTTTTAGTCAATATATCAATGATTTTCACTAACTTTACACGTTTTTAGCAAAACCAATGATTATTAGATATGAAAAAGCTATTATCTCTATTATTAATCGCGACCATTACTGTTGCTACAGCATGGGCTGACACATACACTTATACTTTTACAGGAAAAGTGTATTCCAGCTTCGGGACACAAACCCTAAATGATGTCAGCTGGACCCTATCTGGTACAACTAATGATAGCGAGACGTACTTTGGTTCTGAAAAGGACAAAGGACATCAGTTTGGTAGTTCAAGCCATTATTTTACATCTCTGCTTCTCTCTACTACTGGCATATCAGGTAATATTCAAAGTATTACTATTAATGCAAGTACCGCAAGCGGCAGTAATGCCAAACTTACCGTTACAGTTGGAGGTTCAAGCTATATTCAAGATGAGACTTTGACAACTACCGCCACCAACTATACCGGCACTGGCAATTCATCGGGCGAGATTTTGATTTCCATATCACAAACAACTGCCAAAGCCTTGTATATTAAGAGCGTTGCTGTTACTTACACCACTGCGCCTCCAATTTCCACTGTCACAGGCATCGCTGCGTTTAAGGAGTTAGAACCCGGCACAATAGCCCAGCTTTATCTCCCCGACAGCTATTATGCTCGCGTCACCCATGTTGAGACCAAGGGTGATGCATGTGATGCATACATTCGTGACAAAGACGGCGCGCTGCGAATGACCGGCATATCCCCAAACCGCAACATGGCCTACAACCAGCACATTGCCGGATACATAACAGGCAAATACACTACCGGCAGCGACGGCTTGCCACAGTTTGAGCCTGTTGACAACCTGACAAACACCGCTTACTTGGTCATTGCCGACAGGGTGAACGAGTCCAATACCCTGCCAAAACCTATTGACAGCGAGATGATTGACTACCACCTCGCCGATTGGGTAACCATTAATGAAGTAAAGGTCAACAACAACGTCACTGGAGTATATAATGGCGCGATTGTCGATGTCAACGCAATCGTGACCGATGCCAATGGCACTCTCCACCCCGTCGACGACAGGGAAGATGCAAACCCTATAACTTATGTCATTGACTCACAAGAGAATTTCGTAAGTCCGCCCTCCCCCATCCAAAATGCGCAGGTAAGACTCAAGCGAACTCTTACCACACAAGACTGGAGCCTGCTCACTCTGCCTTTCGACGTGACCAACTTCAATGGTGAAGTGCTGGAATATAAGGACTTGACCTTTGGAGAAATAGGAACTTATGAATTTGAAGGCGTTGAATATCCCATTGAGAGCGGCATCATGCACTTTGACTATTACGATGGAACCATGCACGCCGGCACGCCTTATATGGTAAAACCATCGGGGGCACAAAACCTGACATTCAAGGGCGTGACACTAAGCAACACCAATGCCGGCAGCGTTACTAAACATCTTGGGGCGCAAAACACTGCGGGTATTAACTTAATGGACAATGAAGATCCAATATATGTGGGCGACTACTCGCTCGTGGGCACTTATTCCCCCATGACACTGCCCGTTGACAAAAAGACTATAAAGCTTGTCGATTCAAGCACTTGGAGCTGGACCGAGTTACTCAAGGAACTCGATGAGTCCTACGACTCCAATATAGCTGGAACCGAAGCTTATATCACAGTTCCCGATGGGGCAGGCATAAAAATCGAGCTGCCCGATGGTGGTACCATAACCTCGATCAACGGCATCAAGGTTGACGGCAAGGCACCACAGCATGCAGCTGTCTACAACATCATGGGAGTGCGCATGACGCTACCGCTTAGCCAGTTGCCGCCTGGAATATATATTGTGAACGGTAAAAAGATTGTTAAATTCTAAGCTTTGGAGGACAAGAAAATGAAGAAGACTTTATTTGTAGCCCTCGTGGCTTTGATGACTGCAATCACTGCAATAGCAGCCGACAACAACCCCGTGAACATGACAATCACCCTGAAAAACGGGCTCGTGGTAACCTACAAGGCAGCCGACATGGACAGCGTGCGTTACGTGGGAGGACAATTCGGTGAAGACGGAGCTATCGGTATGAAAATTTACCTCAACGGCAGCACCCAGAGCATCGACTACCTATACTCTCAAATTGATGATGTTACTTACACCGTTGTAACCACCACAACCTTTACACGTGTTACAAACATCAACCAAATAGAAACCGGCAAGCGATATATCATCGTGTGTGAAAGCATGAACGGTGCTATGGGAGGTCGTTATAACAACACTTTCCGTGCGTTAGTAACCAATGGCATCACTCTTGCCAACGGCACCGCTACCGTCAACAGCGACAGCGAGGTAACATTCTTTGAGCTTGGAGGGACAACCGACAACTACACTCTCAAAGTGGGCAACGACTATCTTTCCAACCCAACTGAAAACCCAACGCATTTGGTTGTCTCATCAACGGCCGGAGATACCGAAAAATGGGGCATTACATTTGAGACCAACAATGCTAAGATTCAAAACAAAGCAACTCATAGATACATTTATTACTTTAATACTGGTGGATATTTTGATGCATTCACAACAGGCACAGCTGTACAACTCTATGTAGAAGGCAGTATCACCCCCGCCGACAACAATGCGAACCGCAATTCACTTTCAAGCTATTATGACGCAAATAAATATATGTATAATCTTGAGTGGCCACATATAAGAGAAAATAGCAGTCAATCTTGGACAACAAAAACCACATCAAGCTATGGCGATGGCAATGTTTATGTAAATTATTCACTTGAATGGGATAATAGCAAAATTGCTAATCGTTTTACATGCTATCAGATGAATTCAAGAAACAGTGCATCTATTATTACTAAACGTGCTGATAGTTTTCGTGAAGATGAAGAGTTACCAGAAGCTACACGTTCAACTCTTGCAGATTATAAGAATAGCGGTTTCTCTCGCGGTCACTTATGTCCAAGTGCTGACCGTAGAGCCACAGCCGATGAAGAAGATCAAACTTACTTCCTAAGCAATATGCAACCACAGTATCAGTCGCATAATGGAGCACAATGGTCTAATCTTGAAACTGATGTGCGCACCATAGCTGAATCGGCCACCTGTGATACATTATATGTTGTTAAAGCCGCTACTATCGAAGATGTTTTACTTGATGGCAACACACAAACTGGACTTCGCAGTGAAATGTGCAACAACCGATTAATTGTTCCTAAATATTTCTATATGGCACTATTGGCATACAACAAGTCAAGTAATACCTATCAGGCTATGGGCATCTGGACATATCATTATAACGCCACAAGTGAAAAACAAAATGCCCAATACATCACTATTGATGAACTTGAGCAACGCACAGGTATCGACTTCTTCTGCAACCTACCTGACGATATTGAAGAATCTGTTGAATCTACGCTAACTACAACTTATTGGACAGGATGTGGCATAAATTTGAACAGATAAACTAATCTTTACAACAACTTGAAACATTAACAACAAACTTATATTACTATGTATAAACGATTTTATTTACTAACGATGGTGGTATGCCTGTCGCTGAGTGCTATGGCTGAAACCAAAAGCGTGACGTTCGACTTCAGCACACCCGCCGCGATACAAGCCTGGGGACTTACAGTACCCACTACTGGCAACCCCACCGCACTGATATCGAACCTTGAAAACGAGGACATCACAATGGTGTTTAACTCCAACTCTCCCACTTTGACTTACTATCAAAACCAATACACCTTTTACAGCAGGAGCGGGCAGTCGTTCAAGTTCCGTGGCGAGAACGGAGCCATCATCAAGCGCATCGACTTTAACGGCTTCTATGCCCAACAGCGTTTCACCGCCAGCCCACAGGGTTTTGACTCAGGCAACACCTACTGGAGCGGTTCGGCAAGCGAGGTAACCTTAACCGGCACCGGCGGCAACAGCCTATTCTCAATGACTGTTACCTATGAAATTGAAAGTGGCAACTATAATCCACTTGACGTGAACCGCGACGGCTTTGTTACCAGTGCCGATATCACTGCCGTCTACGACGTGATGCTCGGAACCGACTATACTTTTCAGGCCACTGCCGATGCCAACGGCGACGGCTATGTCACCAGTGCCGACATCACTATCATCTACGACTATCTCTTGACTGGTACCACACCTCAGCCCGACGTGCCGGCTCCCACCTTCAACCCCGCATCGGGCACAGTGTTCCAAGGCTATGGCTCAGTAACCATTTCAGGTCCCGCAGGCAGCATGATTTACTTCACAATCGACGGCTCAACCCCCACTACCAGCCATTACTACAGCCGAGGAACATCGCCTTATCTTATCGAGGAACTTGACCTTGGCACAACAACCATCAAAGCCATCGCTGTGCTGAACGGCAAGGCCAGCCAGGTGGCAACAGCTGTCTACACCGTGGAGGAGGCAACCGACAACAATGTGAACGCCAACTGGAAAGAGACCAGCTACAACATCCCTCAATCGGGGTCTAAGCCATCAAGTTCGAGTGCCACCTACAACCAGGCCTGGCGACTTGAATATCCTCACATCAGCACCAGCAGCAACAGCATGGTTGTGGTGAAAGCCACTCCAGAATGTGGCATCTCGCTTTCGCTCGAACTCGACAAGAGCCAGCGTGCCAACCGATGGACTTGCTTCACCATGCACAGTGGACTTCCCAACAATGACGTGGGCCGCAGCTCAAGCTCTTTCAGCCCCGACGAGAACGTGCCTGCCGCCTATCAGGTAGCACACAACGAATATACCAGTGGCAAATACACAACATCTTGTGTCAACCTCGACGGCTCCAACATGACCCTCTTTGCCCGTGGACACATCTGCGCTTCGGAAGACCGACAGACTTCAGAAGCACAGAACAAGCACACATTTATTACCAGCAACATTCATCCACAATACCAGGCGCATAATGCCGGACTGTGGCAACGCATGGAGGCTAAAGTACAAAACTGGGGCTACAACAACAACTTCCGCGACACACTCTACGTGTGCAAGGGCGCCACTATCTACGACGTCAACCTCAACGGCACCACCAAGAGTGGAACAATCAGCAAATCGGAAGTTCAGAACCTGTTTGGAGTGACCATTACAGGAACGCTCACCATTCCACGCTATTGGTTCATGGCTGTGTTGCGGCTCAAGAACGGACAATACCAGGCTATGGCTTACTGGACCGAGCAAATCAACAGCTCATGCAACGGCACGTCGCTGCAAAGCTGCATGATTACCATCGACGAGCTGGAGAGGAGAACCGGCATCGACTTCTTCTGCAACCTGCCCGACGACATTGAGAACGAAGTGGAGGCCACCCTCAACACCAGTATTTGGCAATAACAGTCATTAACCGGCTGTATCATTGTTCTTTTCAAGTGCGAAGCCTTTTGGGGTTTCGCACTTGAACTTTTAAAAATTCATATACCTTATAATTTTTCAAAAGTTTTCCAAAAAAAATTTTATCTCATTGTTTTACAGAGATTTATATTTTCGACAAAGATAAAAAGTTTTCCAAAATAAAAATTTGTTGAAAAATTCCTGCAAAAAAGTTTTGTCATTTCTACAACCTTTTGTAGTTTTGCCCGACAAACTATTGCATATTATTCTCACCTTATTATATATAATACAATCTCTCTAAGACAAAACGATGATACAGACAGTAGTAAAACGTGATGGACGAGTTGTTGGATACAACGAGGAAAAAATTAAAGCGGCAATACGCAAAGCGATGCTTGCAACCGATGCCGGCGACGATGAGGCGCTCATTCAGCGCATCGCCGACCACATTGGTGCACGCGGCAAGAGCCAGATGAGCGTGGAAGGCATCCAAGACATGGTGGAGCTTGAGCTCATGAAGAGCCCACGCAAAGAAGTGGCAAAGTGCTACATCAACTATCGTCACAAACGCAGCATCGCACGCAAAGCTAAGACACGCGACCTGTTCCTGGAAATCATCAACACCAAGAACAATGACATAACCCGCGAGAACGCCAACATGAACGCCGACTCTCCCGCAGGCATGATGATGAAGTTTGCCAGCGAGACCACCAAACCATTCGTCGACGACTATCTGCTCAGCGAGGAAGCACGTGAGGCAGTGCGTTCCAACTATCTGCATATCCACGATAAGGACTACTACCCCACCAAGAGTCTCACCTGCGTCCAGCATCCACTGGACAAGATACTGAACAATGGTTTTTGGGCCGGTCATGGCGAGTCACGTCCTGCCAAGCGCATCGAGACCGCGAGCGTTATCGCCTGTATCTCGATGGAGACTGCGCAGAACGAGATGCATGGTGGACAAGCAATTCCCGCCTTCGACTTCTATCTGGCACCTTTCGTGCGCCGCACATTCATTGAGGAGGTAAAAATTCTTGAGGACATTAACGGTGAGGACTACAAGGACATGTATGACGCCAAGTTCGATGATTACATCATTCGTGACCTGGATGGCTTGAAGGGACGTGAGCGTGTGCTTCAGCATGCAATCAACCGCACAGCTAATCGTGTACACCAGGCAATGGAGGCGTTTATCCACAACATGAACACCATCCACAGCCGTGGCGGCAACCAAGTAGTGTTCAGCTCCATCAACTACGGTACCGACTTCAG
>CAMJZF010000026.1 GCA_946410125.1 uncultured Prevotellaceae bacterium
CGTCTTTTTGACAAAGTTGATATTTTTGCCGGACCAGTAGTTAACTTTAACCTCCATGCCAGTGTTGAGACTGTTTATACACTTGGTGATGACAAAGTTAAGGAATCGAGTACTAAGATACATCCTGTGCCGGTAACTGTTGATATTATGGGCGGTGTGAAGTGGAAATTTGTGGGTCTGTATGTTCGTTATAGCCCCTGTCATGTGTTGCAGGAACGCTATTCAGTTGCATTCACTCCATTCACCACTGGCATTATCATGGGATTTTAGATAAATAATTTGCTCATTAATTTAAAAAGGAGTAATTTCGCACGATAATTTGAAAATTAAAGAAAACATCAATATGAAGAAATTAATGTTCTTTGCTGTGCTTGTGGCACTTATGTGCTCATGTAACGGCAATAAATTCAAGGTTAGCGGCACAGTAGATGGTGCCGGCGATTCAACAACACTTTATCTTGAAACCAGCGTCAACGGGAGTTGGCTCTTTGTAGACAGTGTTGTGACAAACGGTGACAAATTTTCGCTCATTGAGGAAGCTGCTGAATATCCCAACATCTACCGCTTAACCTATCGTGACAAGGATATATATTTCCCCATTGACAGCATCGACAACATTGAGATAAAGACCAGCATAGCTAAGTTTGGTGAGGATTATACCCTCAGTGGCAGTGACAATGCTGTAAAGATGATGAACATCGACAAGCAGGCAGCCAAATTCAGCAAGGCGGGTGACACCAGCAGCGATGCTTACTTAAAGTGGAAAGACGAGCTGAGCCGCGACCTTGTGAAAGACCCTGCCGGAATCGTGTCTTATTATCTGATTAATAAATATATTGGCGAGAAACCACTATTTGACCCCCTTGACAAGAAAGACTTCAAGATTATTGGTGCAGTGACCAACGCATTTGCCAACTTCCGACCTAACGATCCTCGTACCAATTATATGGTAGATACATTCAAAGCCGGCTTGAGCCGTCGCCGCAGTGAGGCAGCACCTCGCGACACACTTGTTGCTACTCAGGCATCGTTAATCGACATTAAGCTTCAAGACAAGAAAGGCAAGATGCAGAGTCTGCAAGAGGTGGCATCTCACGGTAAAGTTGTAATACTTAACTTTACCATGCAAAATCAGTCGTTCTCGCCATCACTGAACAAGCTGCTAAATGATGTGTATGCCAAACACAAATCACAAGGACTGGAGATTTTCCAAGTCTGTCTCGACGACAACGAGGCTCAATGGATGCAGGCGGTGGCATCGTTGCCATGGATAGTGCTGCGTGACCCTGATGGGGAATATTCTCGTTATGCCGGAGCCTATAATATAACATCAATTCCTACCATCTTCATCATTGGCCGCAACGGCGAGATAGTTGAGCGCGTTGCCAACATCGAACAGATAGAAACAAGCGTGGCAAAGTATTTGTAACACAACTAAGATTTATATCATGAAGAAAATCTTGATAATAGCGCCTCATTCAGATGACGAGATATTAGGCTGTGGAGGTTATATTCTGAGTCAAATAAAACAAGGAGCCCAAGTTCATGTTGTCTTTGGCACCGTGGGTGGATGCGACGTGAGGCAACCCATAGAACGCCGACTTCAAGAAGTTGAAAAAGTTGCTCGTGAAGCCGGATATAGCTATGACATCCTTTATCATAATAAAGATGCCGAAATGGATACCATTCCAGCAAGAGAAATAACAACGGCAATTGATAAGGTTATGAGTTCATATAAGCCTGATGAGGTGTTTGTCAACTACCCGTCACATCATCAAGACCATATAGTGGTTTATCAATGCACCAAGGCAGCAATGCGACTCAAGGAAGATTGCATGCCGGCATTGTTTGCTCTCTATGAATATCCCTTTGTCAATAGTGGTGATAAGATTCCGGGCGGTTTGTTTTACTATGACATAAAGGATTACATTGATGAAAAGGTGAGGCTTTTTTATCACTATCAGACCCAAATCAAGACCATGCCTTCTCCACTGAATGAAGAAGGAATAAAGACACTTGCCCGAATGCGAGGAATGGAGTGCGGACGCACTTATGCCGAGATGTTTTATGTTCAGAAAATGATTAAATAACAATGAATTTTATCGTTTTTGAATCGGGCAGTCGTGCGGGACTTAGTGCAGAGTTGTTCTTTGAGCAATATGTTAATACAACAGGAGCTGCTCACCAACTCTTCTTGAGCGACCTTGATGAGAGTTTTCAGCATGTTGTAGCCCGTCATCCACAGGTGTATCACATTCACGACAGCAAGGCATTTGAAATGCTCCAAAACGGCGATGCTGTTATTTTCCCCGCCGACGAGTTGACGCGGCAATCAAATGCTATAGCCGCAAAGGTTGCGTTGGAGCATGGCTTTTCCAGCACTTTGCAGTTCTATTACAACAAGAAACAGATGAATGAATACTTGGCACCTATCGCTGAGCATTGCGAGATAAAGGTGCCTGAAACGTTTTCTTTGTCAAGTGTGTGCGTCAAGCCCAATTCAATGTCGGCAGGTTCTCGAAACATTCAGCTATTAGACAATGTTTGTGTAACACAAAAAATCGATATTGTCCATGAGTATGTTGCCGATGTTTTGCGTTATGATGATGAAAAGATATATATCTTTCCTCGTGAAGTAACTCTCAAGAACGGATATGACAGGTTCATTAAGCTCTTGCCAGTAGACGGTGAACTGTCAAAGATTATTAAGGAATTTGTTGTTTCGGTTTGCCCTAAGAACGAGGGAGTTTTCAGCGACATATTCCACCTGCAATTGTGCCAAGATGAAAGTGGAAAGTATTATTATATAGAATTTTCTAAACGCATTTCAGGCACATCATGTGTCAACATTGTTTCGAAAATGAACCCATTTGCTCTGATTGATGGTGTAGATCAGGATATTGATACTTCTTTTATTAATGGCTCTTGGCTAAGATTTGAAGACTTCTTGCTAAACATGCATTAGCCGTCCATTATTTCAGGGTGAGCTTTAATGTAATTGATGCCATTGTTCATGTGGCGTAACGCATGGAAAAAAGGCACATTTCTATTGTGCCACAACCTATAGGCTTTGAGAATCATTCGCAAGTATTTTGTTCTTGGTTGGAAAAGATGTAGCTCGGCTCCATAAGACCGAAGCGTTCCCGGATCATTGTCACGCTTAATGCAAATAGAAGAGTCTTTCTCCTTGACCACAGTGATGGGGAAGAACTTGCATGAGAGCCCTTGAGCCAAAGCGTTGCGAAGAAAAATGTTTTCTTCACCACAGTGAAACGGCTCGGCACCCAGCCCAAAGTTTTCGTTGAACCACAATTTGCCTTGAACACTTGAGCGGCGAAATGCTATTTCGATAGAAGAGACATAATATCCTTTAGGAAAAGTCTTCAAATTTTGAGGAGTAGAAGGGTACCATTTGTTTGACCCCTCGCCCGAGAAACGGAAAGTGGCGATGTCGACATCAGGATTTTTTTCAAAAGTGTCAACAACCTGTTGGAGCTGCTCGTGAGTGTAGGTGCAGTCATCGTCGGCGATAAGGCACAGGTCGGCTGTCGCGTTTTTTATTGAGTTGTTGCGATTACGGCTCAGCCCGCGTCCATCAAGGTTACAGACTTTCACATCACTGCGCATTAACTCGTGGGGGAGTGCAATATCTTTGCTCTTGCTGTGCTGCCATGAAACTACATATCCAATGTTCTCCCGCTGTGTCAGCAACATTGCCGGCACATTGTTAATGCCTTCATCAAGAGTTGATATTAGTATTTCCAGTGTCATCATGTTTTTTTGTAAAGTGCAAAAATACTAAAAAACAATTGAAATAAAAACTTTCGTTCGCTTTTTGTCAGTTTGGCAATACAATATTAAGTATGGATTGCATTTTGTGGTTTTTGTTTTTTTAGCATTTTGCGAGAGGTTGGAATATATAAAGATGTGTATATTTGCAACGTGAAACAGCTTACTTTTTACATAAAGTTTATAGTATTGCTTGCTGCTGTGGTATTGAATGTAAGTTTGGCGTGTGCTCAAAATGTCACGCCCGACAAGACCGTTGCGAGCATTGAATCTATGCCACGCTCACAGGCTTTTGCCGCAATGGATAACTGGCTTGAAGTGACCGATAAGAAAGGAGCAAAGGAATATAAGAAGCTGATTGCGAGCCTTGAGGAGATGCTTTCGGAACCAACTTGGGATTACCATAATGAGGAACTCTTTGTGCGTGTGATAGAGCATGCGGCAACCGCTTCGTGTTTAAGCGAGAATGATCGAATGCGCCCCGAAATGCTGCTCGAAATAGTTCGCAAGAATGCTCCTGGGACAGAGGCTAATGATATTGAATATGAGACCATTGATGGCGTGCGTGGTAAAGTGAGCGAAATAGCATCACCCTATACTTTAATCTATTTCAATGACCCGGAGTGCCTTTCATGCGCCAAGGTCAAGGAACGCTTAGACACCTGCACCACACTTCGCAACATGGTGCAGGACAGCTTGATTACTGTTATAGGCATCTATCCGTACGATAATGTAACAGAATGGCACTTGGAACCGTTTCCAAGCTATGTTGTCAATGGATGGGATTGTAGCCAGGCGGTTGAAAATGAGCAGACTTATGACTTAATGACGATGCCCATGTTCTATCTTCTTGATGCTGAAAAACGCGTGATATTGAAGAATGAAGCCAGTCTAAATCGTGTGCTTAAAGTGATAAATAGGCTTAAAGGGATGGTAGACAGTGACATAGAATCGAAACTTGATGCAGTGTTCAATGTCACAAGATAAGTATCTTAGTTTTCGATAATGAGGTAATTGGTCGAGTCATTTGATACTATAAATTTTTGTGCAGCCCGGTATCCTATCACCCATAAAATATCGCCATCAGCTTCAAGAAGCCAGATTTCTTTTTTTTCTTTTTCCGAAAATTTGAGGTCGGTGAACAGGTCGCTGATGAGTTTGCTACCGTTCATTCCGAAAGGCTTGAACCGGTCACCTTCGCGCCAGTGCCTTATCACCACCTCGGAGCATTGAAGAATATCACTGTTGAAGGCGACTGTGTTCTTTCCATTCACCATACTGGGTAAAAAAAGAGTGTTTTGTTCATGCTTAATCTTAAGCATAACAGGTTCTTCTATTGTGTTGTTCTCAAGATTGACAATATAAACCTTGTCTTCGTTTTGCCTTAATGGAAAAACATCGATAGTGGTGCGGTTAATGTATGCGTTGTGGCTTGTGGAAGTAAAGTGCCTGCCTACAGCGCTATTGAGCATGTCGGCACATTGTAGGTAATTGAATCCCCGAGGTTTAAGTATTTCATAAAGCAACATGGCTTTATTGTCGAAGCTGTTGAGAATTTCAATGTCAATAATGAGAGAGTCATCCTCGCGGTCACTGACGATGTTTCGCATCACGTCAACACTTTCTCTATAAAGGGCATTGCATTGTCGAGTGTTTTCAATTGTTGTCAGCAGGGAATTCTTGGCTCCTTGAAATTCCTTATAAATGGCAGGAAGAATAATGTTTCGCAAGCGGTTGCGCTTGGCGTCATTCTCAAAGTTGGTGCTGTCGGTTACGAAGTCTTGTTGAAGGGTGTGAAGCCAGGAGAGAATCTCGTCACGAGAAACGCACAATAGTGGTCGCACCACATTGCCATTGCGAGGCTTCATGCCCGAGAGACCGGCAATGCCTGAACCCCGTAAGGCATTGAGAAAAAATGTTTCTATGTTGTCGTCGCAGTGATGAGCCACGGCAATGCACTGGCAACCAAGTTCCTGACAAAGCTCGTCAAACCATTCATAGCGCAATTCACGGCAAGCCATCTCAAGTGAAACTCCATGCTGCTTCATAAAGGCCGGAACATCGAAATGCTTGATGCTAAGTTGTATTCCTTGCCTTTTGCATAATTCAGCAACAAAATTTTCATCGCGATTGCTTTCATCTCCCCGCAGATGGAAGTTGCAG
Source organism: uncultured Prevotellaceae bacterium (assembly GCA_946410125.1). Taxonomy (GTDB): domain Bacteria; phylum Bacteroidota; class Bacteroidia; order Bacteroidales; family Muribaculaceae; genus Sodaliphilus. Next base: position 5,953 of record CAMJZF010000026.1, read on the forward strand.
TGAGCGGCGCGACAGTTGTAGCCAAGCTCAATCAACACACGTAAGAGTGCCACCGAGTCGGCTCCTCCACTAAGTGCGACAAGCACTGGCTGAGAATCGTCGAAGAGCGAATTGCTCTCAATGAAAGCGTTTACCTTATCTACAAAATGTCCTTCCATGAAAAATTATAAAAAAGGATGTGATTTTGTCACATCCTCTATGTCGATTTTGAGTCGCGACCTCAATTAGGGAATAAGGTCATGGCTACGGAATACCTTGCGAATCTTCTCAAGAGCTATTGTTACCTGTTCGCGTGTGTGAGTTGCCATTAGGCTGAAGCGGATGAGAGTGTCGTTAGGTGCAACAGCTGGAGAGACAACGGGATTGACAAAGATGCCCTCGTCGAGCAGTTCTCGAGTGATGAGGAACGTGAGGTTGTTGTCGCGAATGAAAAGTGGAATGATTGGAGTTTCGGTGTGTCCAATTTCACATCCCATTTCACGGAAGCCCTCGAGAGCAAAGTGGGTGTTCTCCCACAGGCGTTCCTGACGCTCGGGCTCGGCAAGCATGATGTCGAGAGCTGCGCTTACAGCGGCAGTTGATGCGGGGGTAATGCTTGCCGTGAAAATGTAACTACGGCTATGGTGACGCAGATAGTTGGTAATCACCTCGTCGGTAGCGATAAATCCACCCAGAGAAGCAAATGATTTGCTGAAAGTGCCCATGATGAGGTCAACCTCATCGGTCAACCCAAAGTGGTCACATACACCGCGACCGCCCTTGCCAAAGACTCCAATGCCATGAGCCTCATCAACCATAATGCTTGCATTATACTTATGAGCCAAGTCCACAATGTCGGGGAGCTTGCACACGTCGCCCTCCATAGAGAACACACCGTCGGTAACGATGAGCTTCACCTTGTCGGGGTTGCATTTTTGCAACTGGGCCTCAAGCGAAGCCATGTCATTGTGCTTATACTTGAGCGATTGTGAGAAGGAGAGTCGCCGTCCCTCGATAATAGAGGCATGGTCTTGCTCGTCCCAGAGAATGTAATCCTCACGACCGGTAAGACATGATACAACACCAAGATTCACTTCAAAGCCTGTGCTGTAGATCATGGCATCTTCTTTGCCGGCATAGGCGGCGAGCTTTTTCTCAAGATCCTTGTGTATGTCAAGAGTGCCATTAAGGAAAGGAGAGCCAGCCAGACCAGTACCATATTTCTTGGTTGCCTCGATTGCTGCCTCACGCACTTTAGGGTGATTAACAAGTCCCGAATAGCAATTAGAGCCAAACATGAGCACCTTCTTGCCATTGATGATAACCTCGGTGTCTTGTTCGCTTGAGATAGCACGGAAGTAAGGATAAATTCCTGCCGCTTTAGCTTTCTGCGGCTCGGTGTAGGTTGCTAACTTCTGTTGTAGTAGCTTCATAAAATCGTTATATTGCGGTAGTATTTATTATTTATTACCTGAGAATACCTATTGTTTCAGCTTGCAAATTTACAAAAAAAATTGTTATAAGTATGAAAGTTCTTAATATTTTGATGTAAAAAAGTATTAATGAGGCTTGATGTGCAAACCATCGGTTTGCAATACCTAACTTGAAGACTCATCTCTATCTCACCATCATGCGGCATCACAATGTGGTGAGTATCGCAGACTATAGGTTTGCTTAGTAGCAATATAATCACTACCTTTGCAACATGGAAGACAAGAGGAACGAGCAACGCAAGGCTTGGATAAAGAACCATCCTAAAATTGAGAAAAAACCGTCGATGCTTCGCCGCAAGAGTAAGCACGACTACCAAGCCCCCTGCATCTACATGATTACCATTGTGGTGAAAGGTCACAAGCCTCTCCTCGGTACATTGCGAAGCAGTGACAACAATCATTCGGTACCCTGGGTTGAATTAACCCACCTGGGCGGTTCGGTACGTGATGAATGGTTCAACATCCACATCCATCACCCCGAAATCAAGCTCTTTTCTCTACAAATCATGCCCGATCACTTGCATGGGATAATCTATGTTACCAAAAGGCTTCCGATTCATTTAGGCAGTATAATTGGTTATTTCAAGAAAGACACCAACAAGGCTCACGGTGGTACTCTCTGGGAGGAGAGTTATCACGACAGGATTTTGCAGCGCAGAGGGCAACTCGAGCAGATGTGCCGATATGTAGAAGAAAATCCTTTTAGATTGTGGATAAAAAGAACGCAGCCCACCTATTTTACAGTCTATCAAAATATTGCAATAGGCAACACACAAGTTGAAATCATGGGTAATCGTTTCTTGCTTAATCATCCTTTTAAAAAACAAGTGCTATGTTCGCGAAATATGACCGAAAAGGAAATAGATGCAGCAAGACAACTTCTTAAAGAATGCAATAATAAAGACATTGTGTTGGTGTCTCCTTGCATTAGCCATGGAGAAAAAGAAATCATGAAATGTGGCTTTCAAGAGGGCTTTTCTCAAATAATACTCCTTGAAAACGGGTTTGCAAAACACCAAAAGCCTCAAGGAAAGCAGTTCAAAGCCTGCTCTGATGGGAAGTTACTCCTAATAGCTCCCTGGCCACACCACAATGACCGCAAAACAATTACACGGGAGCAATGCCTTCAACTCAATGAACTAGCCAGGATTATAGTAGAAGAACTATGAGACTTTCAAGCCGCCAGCAACAGAACCCCGCCACAGTGGTTCTGTATTGCAAACCGCTGGTTTGCACATTAACAAGAAAATCACTACCTTTGTGACAAGATATTTTTATACTGAAGATGAATTTCAAGTTAGTATCTCAATATGAGCCGACAGGAGATCAGCCACAGGCTATTAAGGAGCTTGTGGAAGGCGTGAACAGTGGCTTGCCATGCCAAACGCTTCTTGGCGTGACAGGTTCGGGCAAAACGTTTACTATGGCCAACGTGATAGCCCAGACCAATCGTCCCACGCTTGTGTTGTCGCACAACAAGACCCTTGCGGCTCAGCTTTATGCCGAGTTTAAGTCGTTTTTTCCAGAGAATTCGGTGCAGTACTTTGTGTCATATTACGACTACTATCAGCCCGAGGCTTATCTGCCGTCGAGCGACAAATATATAGAGAAAGACCTTGCAATCAACAAAGAGATTGACCGCTTGCGCCTGGCAACCGTTACGGCATTGCTCTCGGGCCGTCGCGACGTGATAGTAGTGTCGAGCGTCTCGTGCCTTTATGGCATGGGAAATCCAGAGAATATAGAAGCCAACATCGTTCGTCTGAAAGTTGGTGACCGCATTGGTCGTGATGCCTTCCTGCGCCGATTGGTTGACGCACTCTACAGTCGCAACGAATATGAGCTCTCGATGGGAACCTTCAGGGTAAAGGGCGATACTGTTGATGTAATGATAGCCGACACCGATGCGGTGTTGCGCGTAATCTTTTGGGGCGATGAAATTGAGAGCATGGAGCTGCTCGACCCATTGACAATGCTGCCCCGCGAGAATGTTGAGGGATTTAATATCTATCCTGCCAACATCTTTGTCACCAGTAAGGAGAGCATGGCTAATGCCCTGGGAAAGATAGATATAGACTTGGGAACTCAGGTTGACATGTTCTATCGGGAAAATCGTCCGGTTGAAGCCAAACGCCTCTATGAGCGAGTGACCTACGACTTGGAGATGATAAGAGAGGTTGGATATTGTTCGGGAATAGAGAACTACTCACGTTACTTTGACGGTCGTGAGCCGGGTGCTCGTCCTTACTGCCTTCTTGATTATCTTCCGAAGGACTTTCTCACCATTATCGACGAGAGTCACGCTACCGTTCCTCAGGTGCGAGCGATGTATGGTGGCGACCGTTCACGCAAAGACACGCTTGTGAATTACGGTTTCCGTCTTGATGCCGCCCGCGACAATCGCCCGCTAACATTCACCGAGTTTGAGGCTTTGACCAATCAAACTATCTACGTGAGCGCGACCCCTGCCGATTATGAGTTAGAGAGATGTGAAGGCGTTGTTACAGAGCAGATTATTCGACCTACAGGCCTTCTTGACCCTAAAATTACAGTTCGTCCTTCACTTGGTCAGATTGACGACTTGATTCACGAGATAGAACTGCGCGTTGAGAATCGCGAGCGCGTTCTTGTAACCACGCTCACTAAGCGAATGGCTGAGGAGCTTAACAATTATCTGGCTAAAATAAACATCAAGTGCGCTTATATGCACAGCGATGTGGAGACAATGGATCGCATCCAAATTATCGATGACCTGCGTCTTGGCGTGATTGACGTTTTAGTGGGTGTGAACCTGTTGCGCGAGGGTCTTGACTTGCCCGAAGTGTCGCTCGTTGCCATACTTGATGCCGACAAGGAAGGCTTCCTGCGGTCACACCGCGCCTTGACTCAAACGGCTGGACGTGCTGCCCGTAACCTTAACGGTGAGGTAATCATGTATGCCGACAAGATTACTGAATCGATGCAGCGCACTATCGATGAAACAGAACGTCGCCGCACGATGCAGCTCAAGTATAACGAAGAGCATGGCATTACTCCTCAAGCCATTATCAAGGCCCGTAACGCAATTATCGGCGTTGATTCCAACATGAGCGGCAGTGAGGAGACACGTCAACACGCTCGCCGTTATGAAAGCAATGTGGTTGACACTCCGTCATTAAAGCGTCAGGTTGAGGCCGAGTTTGACCACACAGCCGGTATAGCTGCCGATCCTGTGATTGCCTATATGAAACCCCAAGACTTAGAGAAGACAATAGAGTATCTCAAGGCTCAGATGGTTGCTGCCGCTAAGAACATGGAGTTCCTTGCCGCTGCACAGTACCGCGATGAGATTTTAAAACTTCAAGAAAAACTGGATGCAAAATAAAAGTCGACACATTGAGGGCCAATGGCTACCCACCACGCTAAAGGAGATAAATCACCTGGGGTGGGATTACATCGACGTGATTCTCTTCACGGGCGATGCTTATATTGATCACCCCTCGATGGGTACTGCAGTTATTGGTCGCACCCTTGAGGCTCATGGCTATAGGGTAGCCGTAGTGCCTCAGCCCAACTGGAGAGACGACTTGCGCGACTTCAAGAAGCTTGGAAAGCCACGATTGTTTTTTGGTGTGTCGGCAGGAGCAATGGACTCGATGGTTAATCACTACACCGCCAACCGTCGCCGTCGCAGCGACGACGCCTATACTCCTGACGGTCGTGCTGGTGCCCGTCCCGATTATCCCACGATAGTATATGGTGAAATATTAAAAAAACTGTTTCCCGACGTTCCTGTGGTAGCCGGTGGTATCGAGGCATCGCTCAGGCGGTTGTCGCATTACGACTATTGGCAAGACAAGCTCATGCCTTCAATTATGGACAGCAGTCCGGTCGACATGGTGAGTTACGGCATGGGTGAGCTGGCGACAGTGGCGATTGCCGATGCGTTAAGTGCCGGAGCAAAAATTGAGGAGTTGACCGCTATCCCACAAACTGTTGTGCGTCGTCCGTTGAGTGATATTCCCACCGAAAATGACGCCGAGAATATAGTGTTGCACTCGTTTGAACAATGCAAGCAGAGCAAACGCTGCCAGGCCGAAAACTTCAGGAACATTGAGATTGAGAGCAATCGCTGGCACGGTCACACCCTGTGGCAAGCCACTGGTGACGTGGCAATAAAGGTCAACCCTATGAACCCGCCCATGACTACCGAGCAGATAGACGCCTCGTTTGATTTACCCTACACCCGCTTGCCTCATCCCCGCTATCGAGGCAAGCGCATCCCGGCCTACGAGATGATACGACACTCGGTGTGCATGCACCGTGGCTGCTTTGGCGGCTGCGCATTCTGCACCATCAGTGCCCATCAGGGCAAGTTTATCGCTTCGCGCAGCAAGGAGTCGATATTGCGTGAGGTAAAACAAGTTATCCAAATGGATGATTTCAAGGGCTACATCAGCGACCTGGGTGGTCCCAGTGCCAACATGTATGCCATGCGCGGGAATGACTTGCAGCGTTGCAAGCGTTGCACCCGCCCGTCATGTCTTCATCCTGTGCCTTGCAATAACCTCAACAACGACCATCGTCCACTTCTCGATATTTACCACAGCGTCGATGCTTTGCCAGGAGTCAAGAAGTCGTTTATTGGCAGCGGTGTGCGATATGACCTCTCTATGCATCGCAGTGGCAATCCCGAAATCGACAAGGCCAATGCTCAGTACAACGAGGAGCTGATTCGCTTCCACGTGTCGGGTCGCCTCAAGGTGGCACCCGAGCACACCAGCGATGAAGTGCTTAAAGTGATGCGCAAACCGTCGTTTGAGCTGTTCAGGCAGTTCAAGCACGTCTTCGACCGCGTGAACGACAGGTATCACCTCAACCAGCAGCTTATACCTTATTTTATATCGTCACATCCGGCATGTCGTGAGGTAGACATGGCAGAGCTTGCAGCAATTACCAAAGAGCTGAATTTTCACCTTGAGCAAGTGCAGGACTTCACACCCACGCCCATGACCGTGGCGACTGAGGCGTTCTATACCGGTCTGCATCCTTACACCCTGCAGCCCATCTATACCGCCCACAGCAAAGAAGAGAAACTCGCCCAACGCAAGTATTTCTTCTGGTACGACAAAAAGTACAAGGCCGACATCATCAAGTCGCTCAAAAAGATGCACCGCAACGACCTGATAAGGAAGCTTTATCCCTCAAGATAATATTTACCGATGCTTAAAAAAGGTTAACTGTAGACGCAAAACGCTTTGTTTTGCGTCTTAATTGTGTAATGGATGAGCGAAAGTTTGAACAGTTAGCGGCAGGTCTGCGCCAGAAGGCTATAACCACAAGTTTGTCGTGTGGTGCCGATGCAATGCAGGCCGAAGATGTGGCGCAAGACGTGCTGCTGCGCTTGTGGCAGATGCACGACAATCTCGACCGTTACCGCTCAATAGAAGCTCTTGTGGTGGTCATGGCTCGGAACAGCGTGGCCTCATTGCGTCGCAAGGGTCATAGCGTGCCAATCATGTCGGTGAGCCACAATGATTTGCCATCGCAGATTGTCGGTCCCGATGAGTCGCTCATCTCATCGCAAGAAGTGGCATGGCTAAATGACACCATCAAGCGGTTGCCCGGTACCCAATATGCCGTGCTCCACATGCGTCAGATAGAGAAACTGAGCTATGCCGATATTGCTAAGCGCCTTGGCATAGAATGCAGCACGGCGCGAAGCCTGCTGTCGCGAGCACGAATTAAATTGCTTGAAGAAATTAAGAAAAGAAACCTGCGATGATGAAACACGAAAAATACATAGAATCGCTGCTTGACTTGTTCATGCGTGGAGAAACAACTCTTGAACAAGAAAAAGAACTGAGTGAGTATTTTGCCAGTTCACAATCGGTTCCTGAAGAATGGGAACCTTACAGGCAGATGTTTGAATTCTTTGATAATGGGATGCCACTGGATGTTGGGTCAAAGCCCCGCCGTAACATCTCACGCCCCTTGTGGGCTCTAATAGCCACGGCAGCAGTAGTTGCAATTTTAGTGATTGCAGTGCCAAGTATCAACCGCTCAAAAGTGACTGAAAGAACAATAGAAACACCTGCTATAACAGCAAATCCTGCTGTAACAGCAAAAAAAGAAAATACATCATCGCACGACACAATTGCCATTCACACTCCACCTACCTCGCTACTGGCAAAAAAAACGGTTAAGCCAGTTAATGAATCAAAGAGAAAGGCAATAGTCCAACATCGGCTTGACAGCGCAGAAATAGAACGCCAACAAGGCGAAATTGAACTTGCCCAGCAGGAACTTATGGCCGACAAGTTAATGGTAGAACAAGAACGCCAAGAAGTTTTAGCTGAGCAATATAACAGTCGTGCTCAGGCTTATAGGGCAAAACTCGCTGTAAGCAACGATGCCCCCCATTTTATTCAAGTAGTATTTAAATAAAAAAAACAGGAAGCAATATGAAACAATTATTTATTACATTTTTTATGGCTGTTGCGATGGCTTTGCTCGCCATCGTTGGGTGTGCAGCTCAAACTCATGTGGATCAACAATTCAAGCGGTTTGAAAACATGGTAAAGAACGGCGACATTGCTACAACAAGCATGCAGAATGTGACCTATAATGACGGTGACATGACAACCGGAAGCTGCTCGGCTTGCGAATTCAAAATCAAGCGTGGAAGTAATATCGTGAAAGACATTGTTAGCGCAATGAGTCAAGACGAGAGCAACGCTTATCACAGCGCTTCTAACACTGCCGGTAACCAGGGTGTTACCTATGCGATTGCCTACGGGAGTGGCAAAAATGACTATGTGCTAATTGGTGCCGACCCAGAGAAAAACTTCAAGGTAGTGTGTTTTAAGAACAAGGACAATAACGATTATCGCATTAGCTATGCCATTGAGTGGAAGCAGGACGACAACGGCAACTACACCGGTAAGCTGTGCAAAGTCTATGGCATGAAACCCGACAAAATGATTTCCTATAATGATAAAGAGATAAATGTGTTTAAAATCGACACATTAATCAACACCGGCAGCCTCAAGGAACTTGAGAAGCTCAAGACATTGAAAGGCCTCAAGAATTTCACATTAAAAGGTGCCAACGGCAACTTGTTAAATTTATATGGGTACTCCAGCGGCGACAATTCATTTTGGGCCCAAAGCGATGACTGGCCACTAAATGACGGCGATGATGACCTGGCATCGGAGTGGTTGACCGACTTTGGGCTATACTGCAGCAAGTTTAAAGAAAAAGCCAATCAAAGTGCCGGCAATGGCTTGGTTTATGCCACCGAGATTTTACAGCTGTGCAAGCGTGCCCAGGGACTGATCAGTAAAGAGGAGAAAAAACTGTGCATTGAGACACTCAAAGACTGCAAAGGCTACACAAAGGACAAGTTTGTGATTGGTCTTCTCGACCAAGCCATTGGGCACCTTAACGGCAAGATTAAGGCTGAGAGCCGCGCATTGCCGCTATTGCGCAAGAGCGAAGTTCAAAATGCCTGAGCAGATTTTGTGATAAAACATAAAGGTATAATTATATATTTAGAGCACCATTTTTTTTGATGCTCTAATTTTTTATTTGTAACTTAGCGCTCAATAAACAATGATTTTTATGATACTTGAAGAATTGAAATTTAATGTTGAAGCCAAGGGTGTAATGGTGGTTGAGACATTGCGTGGCGAGGTTGACTGCAATAACAACTATTCGCAGTGGAACCTGTGTGACTATACAGGTGACGATGCTTTGCGGGTATTAGACTCACGCATGGCATTTTGCCAAGAGGCAGGCATTGAGCTTGATCATCTTATAATGCCGCGCCAGAGTCATACGACTACCGTGGAAATCATCGATCAAGATTTCCTTGATGCTTCCATAGCAGAGCAAGATTCAAGGCTTGAAAATGTCGATGCTCTTGTGACTGCGTTGCCGGGCGTGTGCATTGGCGTCAATACTGCCGACTGTGTGCCTATAGCTCTTGCCGACCTTGAGTACGGTGTCACAGCAATTGCCCATGCCGGATGGAGAGGCACGGTGGGGCGCATTGCCAAAGCCGTTGTGAAACAGATGCGCAAGCTTGGTGCTACCCCTGAAAATATCCTCGTCACGATGGGAGCGAGCATCTGCAACGACTGTTTTGAAGTGGGCGACGAGGTGGTTCAGGCTTTTGAGCATGCAGGCTTTGAAATGTCGCCCATAGCGCATCGCAATGCCATTACGGGCAAGGCACACATTAACCTGCAAGAGGCCAACCGCCAGGTGCTCATCGCCGCCGGTGTGCTTGATCAGAACATCACCCTGCCCAGCCACTGCAGCCGCTGCGAGAGCAACCGCTACTTCAGCGCCCGTCGCTTAGGTATCGACAGCGGCCGCACCTTCACCGGAATAATAAAGAATTAAACCCACATTGATTTTGTGGTTTGGAATGTTTTATATAATTTTGGGCATTCATTAATCTCCCATAAACTTTACCACTATGACAACAGCAATTTATACACTCACCTCACAATTACATGACAAGGCTGCGGTAGATGCCGCAACTCAAGAGTTCTTGGAAAGCCTTGGTATTGAGTATCAACTGATGGGCGACAACTTCAAGGATTACGGCTGTCACGACCTTGAACTGATATATGTGCGCACTGGTGGTACCGAAGGCCTTTTCAAGAACGAGTTGCCACGAATGCTGCGCCAGTCGAAGCAACCATTCCTCTTGCTCACTACGGGCAAAAGCAACTCACTTGCCGCATCGATGGAAATTCTTTCTTATTTGCGTCAAAAAGGCCTAAGAGGAGAAATACTTCATGGCTCAACCGATTATATCAAGAACCGTATCAATACAATGCAGCAGGTTGGTAAGGCGATGCGTACCCTTAATGGCTGCCGCCTGGGTGTGATTGGAGAGCCTTCGGACTGGCTCATTGCGAGCAAAGCCAAGTATCGCACAATAGAGGAAAAGCTTGGAATCGAGATTCTTCACATAGATATGGATGAACTTCTCATGCTAATCAACCGAATGCCTGCCGATATCGAGAGTGACCTGATAGATAAGGCTCCTAATGATGCCGTGCGACAATCGCTGGCTGGAGCCGAACGCATTTATGAAGCGCTGAAACTTATTGTGGAGGGCTATGACCTGCAAGGATTTACGCTTAGATGCTTTGACTTGCTAACGGCAGTGAAGAACACGGGTTGTGTGGCACTGTCCAAATTTAACGCTCAAGGCATAGTAGCCGGCTGTGAGGGCGATATTCCTGCAATGCTCTCAATGATGATTGCCCAGGCCATTACCGGCAAGAGTGGCTTCCAGGCAAATCCTGCACGCATAAATCCTGAGACCGGTGAATTGATCTTTGCTCACTGTACAATACCGTTCAACATGGTAGAAAACTACGAGCTTGACACTCATTTTGAGTCGGGAATAGGAGTTGGCATACGTGGCTTTATGAAACCGGGTCCTGTAACTGTTTTCAAGGCAAGCGGTGGCTTGGACCGTCACTTTGCCGAGGAAGGCATGCTCATTGAGAATCAAGGCAATCCTGACTTGTGCCGCACTCAGCAAATAATCCAATTAAAAGATAAAGAAGCCGCCAAATACTTCCTGACCAATCCAATAGGCAATCATCATATCATTATTCAGGGGCATTACAAGGCTGTGCTTGATGAGATACTGTAGATACCGCATTGCCGTTGGAAATAGGGTGGTGCTGATGAGATGTATCAAGTAATAAAAAAATAACACTTATCACAAAATATAAAATGAAACAAACTCCTATATTGCTGCTCACGGGATATCTGGGCAGCGGAAAGACAACACTTGTAAATCACATTCTAACGAATGAACAGAACATAAAATTTGCCGTCATTGTCAACGACCTGGGTGAGGTGAACATTGATGCGAGCCTAATTCAGAAAGGCGGCATTGTGGGGCAGAAGGACGAGAGCCTCGTTGCTCTCCAGAACGGCTGCATCTGCTGCACCCTGAAGATGGACCTTATCGAACAACTCAACGACATCATGAAGCTCGACCGCTTCGACTACATTGTCATCGAGGCAAGCGGCATCTGCGAGCCTGAGCCCATTGCACAAACCATCGTCTCTATCCCGAGTATGGGTCCTGAGTATATGGAACATGGCATTCCTCGCCTTGACTGCATCGTTACTGTGGTCGACGCACTGAGGATGCAAAGTGAATTTGCATGCGGTGATGACCTCAAACGCAAGGACATAGGCGAAGAAGACATTGAAAACCTGCTAATCCAGCAAATCGAGTTCTGCAACATGGTGCTCCTAAACAAAGCTTCAGAGGTGGAACCCGACCAGATCGAACGCATCCGCCACATCATTCATGCTCTGCAACCCTCGGCACCAATCATCGAGACCGATTATGCCATGGTCAATCTAAAAGACATTCTTAATACTGGTCTTTTCGATTATGAGAATGTGGCTGGCTCGGCTGGCTGGATTCGTGAGATAGAACGTCCCGCTACAGAGGAGGAGGAAGCCGAGGCGCACCACCACGACCATGACAATGATGACGAGCACCATCATCACCACCATGATGAAGATCACGATGAGCACGATGAACATGCCGAGCACCACCACCATCATCACCACCATCATCATGATGAAGGAGAGGCCGAAGAATATGGAATCCAGACCTTTGTATACTATCGTCGCCCTGCCATCGACATTAACAAGTTTGACCGCTTTGTCGCCACCAAGTGGCCCAAGATCATAATCCGCGCTAAAGGGCTAATCTACTTCAGCAACAACCGCGACATGTCCTTCCTCTTCGAGTCGGCTGGTGTGCAGAAGAAGCTCACCCAAAGCGGGCTGTGGTTTGCCACTGCCCCCGAGGAAGAGCTTCGCCGAATGGCAGAACAAAATCCATCCATTTTGCAAGATTGGGACGAGCATTATGGCGACCGCATGGTAAAGCTCGTGTTCATCGGGCAGAACCTCGACCGCGAGCAACTAACCCGCGACCTCGACGCCTGCCTCGAAACCACTTAAATTGCCACTTAATCATGTTGCGTCAAAATAATGTGATTGCTGAGAAGTAGGTCAAGGATTATATTGTTTAATCGTTTATTATTTTCTTGTTAAAAACCACCTATTTATATAGTTGGTTCAAAATATTTTTGTACTTTTGCAGCACCAAAACTTATCAATAAAATACACTACCCGAAAAAGGACCTTTCGAGTTGTACAAGAGAAAAAGAAGGTCCAATAAATTAACTTTCAAACAACAACAAAATGAAGAAACTATTACTTATTGCAACAATGGCTGTTATGGCCATGGGTGCTTGGGCTCAAAGCGCGAGCGACTACGGCATTGTTATGGAACAGCCTGCAGGAGAGTTGAAAACCTATGACCGTGCCGGTTATGCCTACTACTACATTGCGAGAACATTCGTCGTGGTGCTCAAACGGGAACAATCGACATCGTGTTTGGCGAGGAAAACAAGGTCTATTTCAAGCAACCCCTCTCGAAACTTGAGATCAACTCTTGGATTGAGGGCACCCTTAGCGAGGATGGCAAGACCATCACCGTGCCAATGGGACAGAATGTTGCCTACGATACCGAGGTAAACCAGGTTATCACACTTGCTGTTCTCGACTATGACGAGGATTACGAGGAATTTGAAGTTCGCAACAATGTTCACGAGTTGCAATTCAGCGTTACCGACGAGAAGATTAGTCTCGTGGGCACTTCGGCTTACGTTGTGTTTGGAGCTGTATATGCCGACAGCCGCGAATGGGCTGGATATGCCGACTACAACAGCGTCTACACCCCTACCACTCAAGCCGAGGATATACTCGTTGAACTTCCTGCCGGTGTTGAACCTCAGGTATACACATTTGAGGCTAACGGATATGACGGCACTTCTTACAAATACAACGTAAACGTGGGTGTTGACAACAATGACGTTTACATTCAGGGTATTTTCAGCGACGTTCCACAATCGTGGATTAAGGGCACTCGCAATGGTAACACCGTTACCTTCGCTCAGGACCAGTACATTGGTCAAGTTGCCGGCAAGCCCAACTACATGGCTGGCGGTCAGACCAATGCTTCGGGTCAGAAGGACATCTGCGACTTCGTGCTCAACTACGACGAGACAACCGACACCTATACCAATGTTACCGACTACCTGGTGCAGAACACCACCAAGGGTGTCATTTACTACGTTCAGGCTTTCAGCAACATCGTAATTACCAAAGATCCTAATGAAGGAGCTCATGAAGTGCCTTACTTGGAGCCATTTGACACTCAAGCAGCATTTAATGAGTACACCGTTATCAATGCTAACAATGACGATCGCACATGGAGCTACTGTTCTACCAGCAAAAATGTTTCATATCAGTGGAACAGCGCTAATGCCGCCGACGACTGGTTGATTACACCTGCGATTATTCTTGAAGCAGGTAAAGAATATGTATTTGGCATTAATGCCAAGGCATCGGGCTATGCCGAGCGCTTTGAGGTTAAGATTGGCACTGAACCAACCGTTGAGAGCATGACAGGGTCGATTCTTGCTGCTGTTGAGATAGAAGGCTATGATGTTTCTAACCACACCGCCAACTTCAATGTTGCAGAAAACGGTAATTACTACATTGGTATTCATGCAATAAGCGATGCCGACAAGTTTGTCCTTACTATCGATGATATTAGTGTTGACTTTGGCGAGCCATCGGCTATTGAGGAAATCAATGTAGCGAAAAATGTTGACGACAACTATTACGACCTCATGGGTCGCAAGATGAATGGCAACAATCTTCCTGCCGGCATCTACATCCATGGTGGCAAAAAGATTCTCGTAAAATAGAAACGGAATAATAGAAACTGAATAATACAAAGAGGGCGCGACCAATTGCTGGCCGCGTCCTTGTTGTGTATCGCATTAGGGGGCAATGTTTTACTTGATTATCCAATGAGCAATTCGTGCTGAACCTCGCTTGCCGTTAACTATTCGTTTAAAAAGACGTGGCATCACTTTGCGATAGGTCCACTTGCGGTTGAGGACAGAATAGGCTTTTTGAGCAGCCGGCTTGGCAAACTCAGGATGCCCTTCGCGCTGATATTGAGCAGCAAGAACCAGGAGGCGGTAGTATAAGAGGTCATAATAGCGTTGCTTGTCGATAAGCGAAGAATTTTTTATGTCAAGCACCATTGTGCGTAGCGCAATTTCCCACTTGCCATGATTGGTGCTGAAATTTGAGCCGGTAATAGAATTGTCACCACCTAAAATCACGTCAACTCTGGCTTTCCCTTCGATGTAGCCAACTACAGGCTTGGCGAGAAGCAACCGCAAGCCATATTCAAAGTCGTCCCACTGGAGGATGTTGTTGTTCCATTCATATTTCTTGATAAAATCGTGTCGTGCGCAGAATGCCTGTGTTGCCAACACGCTATGGAGGATGTGATTGGCGATGATGTCTTTTTTAAACAGAGGCATAGTTTTTTTCTCGCCTGCCTCATCGATAATGTTTCGGCGTGTAATGATGATGTCGGCACGTTGCGGAGATGACTCGAAAGCATCAACATACTTTTGTACCAAGCGGCGGTCCATAAGGTCATCGCTGTCAAAAAACATAAGATATTCGCCAGTGGCAAACTGCATTCCACGATTGCGTGCCGCACTGGCAGTCTGCCGTTTTTCTTGAGTGACTATCACCTCAAAGTCGGCGGTGTTGTTGTCAATTTTAAACTGATTGAGCACTACGAGCGAATTATCGGTCGAGAAGTTGTCGACCAGCACCAATTGAAGTGGGCGGTAGGTCTGTTCAAGCACGGTATTAAGCGTGCGAGGCACTATGTTAGCGCGATTGTAAACGGGTATTATTATAGACACAGTTTTCATAATGACTTCAAAGTTATATAAATTCTTGGAAAAAATCAAAAAATACAATAATTTTGCATCGGATAAAGTGAAAATCAGAGGATAATGAAGATACTCTTTGTTGGAGACGCAAGTAATATGCACAACTGTCTGGCTCAGGCACTTCGTGACTTGGGGCACAGTGCCGTGGTTGCCAGTAACGGTTCGCATTGGATGAATACGCATCGCGACATTGACCTTAAGCGTGGTCCGGGCAAGTTGGGGGCAGTAAAATATGTGCTTGACTTGCTGCGGGCATTACCACAAATGCGGGACTTTGACGTTGTGGAAACTTGTGGGCACATCTTTTTAGACCTCAAGCCAAAGAAGGTGCGATGGGTATTTGATTGGTTAAAAAGCTACAACCGCAGTATTGTACTGGGAGCTTTGGGAACCGATTATTTTTACTATACAGCTTGCCATGACGGTAAGACATATCGTTACAGCGACTATATGGTTGGCGACAAACCTTCTCCTTATTCTCTTTCGGAAGAATATCAGGCTAAGCACGAAGACAACTGGAAACTTGATTTCATGCGTGAGCATAGCGAGCATGTGCTTAACAACGTTGACGGTGCAATCTCTTGCCTGTGGGAGTATCAAGCATGTTATGAGCCATTAGTTGGTGATAAAATAGTGTATGGTGGAATACCTATTGATACACGCAACGTTGAGCCAACAATTCTTGATAAAGAGCCCGAAAAGGTGAAATTCTTTATAGGAATTCAACGTGACCGCAACATCTTGAAAGGTACCGACTTGTTGCTTGAAGCAGCGCGTCGCACTGTTGACCGTTATCCCAATAAATGCGAGCTTAAGGTTGTTGAAAGTGTTCCTTATGAAGAATATATAGGATTGCAACGCGCTTCACACGTCTTGCTTGACCAGCTCTATTCTTACACTCCCGCAACCAACGCACTGCTTGCAATGGCGCGTGGCTTGGTGGCAGTGAGTGGGGCAGAGCCAGAATATTATGACTTGATAGGTGAGCAAGAGAACCGTCCCATAATCAATGTGAGCCCAATCGTTGAGGGAGATATTGACGCTAAACTCGAGTGGATAGTGTGTAATAAGCACCTGCTCCCGGGCCTTAGCCGTTGTAGCCGGCAGTTTGTGGAAAAGCATAATGATTCACAAGTAGTAGCGAAACGTCATATCGACTTCTACAACAGAATCCTTGAACAAAAATAGGACAAATAATCTGTTTTGTTGTTATTTTTGACCTGATTTCACGAAAAAAGCCTATAAAATTTGGAGATTTCTCATTTATTTACTATCTTTGCGATAGAAAAAAGATCATTGAAATTATGCCGCATCAAAGCTGATTGGGATACTCTTCAAATTTTTATGAAATGCCGAGAAACGTATTTTGGTTAATGGCGGGCCTCAACCCTTGTGGTGTCTTCGCGACCGGAGGATTACAAAGACTGAAATGCCCTCAAATCCTGTATTTATCGGAGTTTCATCACATCCCTTTGATGTGGCTTTCTTATAAAGAAAGGATGCTGCCAAGCTTTATGAGCCACGGTAGCATCCTTTTGATTTTAAATGTAGTCTAAGTATTTGTTGGGAAGTTATTTTATCCTGATATTGTATCCCAATGTTACCATTATTGACATTGATGAAGAGCCCTGGAAAGGATCGCTCTTGTGATTGCGAAATACATCGTTTAGGCCATAGTAAAAACGCCCTTCGAGGTTCAGTGCATGGCGTGGGGCTATGTTTATCTCCATTCCCAATCCTGCCGAAATACCATAGTCAAACTTACGATTAACAGGAAGAGTGAATTGTTCTAATTTTCGATAGCTGTTTTGTAAATCCTCAATGTCGGCAGCGTGGGCATAGTCAAAATTACTCGACGTTTTGTCGCCTATCATTATTCCAATTTCGGGACCAGCGTTTATGAAGAAACGTGCTTTATCGCTTCCAAAGTAAATGTGTGTGAGAAGAGGAATTTGAATATAAGTGAACTGCCGCTTGAAATTGTAGCCTTCAAGAGGTTTGAAGTCTTCTTTCCACCCCCGTTGCTCAAGATTGATTTCTCCAATGAGTCCAAAGTGCTTCTCGTCGATATATCGCACCGAAGCTCCAAGCACCATGCCGCCAACTAAAGTTTGAGGTACCGAAGACTGGAAATTAACCTTCGAGAGGCTTAATCCCCCCTTGGCTCCAACGCTAAAGTTGTGCTTTTCAAAGTTTTCGCTTTGTGCTACAAAAGCGAAACACAAAGCAAAAACCAATAGAGAATATTTCAATAGTTTATTCATCGTTTAAGTCCGAAATCTTCAACTCCCTTTGTGGTGTGAGGTGAATGATTCGTACTGAGCGGTTTATATATCCTGCCCAGTTGTTGGCACGCTCAAAGTTGAAGTTGGTTTGAATGCCATTGAAAGTTGACTTTTTGCTGCCAGGCTCAACATTGTTGATAAAAGCATTGGCAAGGAACATGCTGGTGTCAAATCCAAAGATGCTCATGTTGGGAGTGCTGTTAGACGGAGTGCTATTGAACATTTTGGTGTACTTCTTGTTGAAATAATCAACGTCAGCATTGTCGGGCTTGTAGAAACGAGAGTAGATATAAGTGTCGATGTTCATGAACTCATCCTTGTGTTTCTTGATATACATTGTGTATTCAGGATGCCCAAGTAGCACGAGTTCGCAGTCTACACGCATTTCTTTAGCCTCTTTGATACCTGTTGCAAATTTGTTAAAGAAGCTTTCCTTGCCATTGCTTGGAATAAAGAGGTAGTTGGAGCCAGGCTCGAGGTATCTCGAAAGGCTCTTTCCGGTAAGGTCGCTTATGATGGTTAACGTCTTGCTTTGATGTTTTGTAGCTTCGGCATGACTCTTTATTTCGTCATAAATATCTTTAGACTGCTCTTGCGGGTCATAAAGATAGACAAGGACAAAATCTTTAAACTTGTTATCTAATAGTTGATTAACCTCGGCGTTCATGTAGGAGGATGGAATGTTGACCTGCATTGCGCGCTGGTTGTTGATGTAATCGTCGTTTTGAGTGGCAAAGCAGTTGAGCACATCGATGTTGTTGTCTTTGCCATATCTCATGATCTTTTCTAATTGCTGCCCCTCGGATGGAGCAATGATGATATCGCTGGCACGAAGAGCGTCGAGTTGCAGGATGCTGTCGGTTACCGTGCCGCTGTTTTTGGTGTCGTAGACGTTGAGGTTCAAAGGCTTGGTAAACTTACTTCCAATACTGTCGAGACCCATGAGGAAACCGTTATAGAATTCAATGTAGTCGTCGGCATTGCGTGAGCGGTTCTTCATGTCGAGCTGGAAAGGCAGGATGATGCTAATATCAATGCTGTTGTTCTTGTTGGGTGAGTGAACGTCGCTATACACCTCGTCAAGCTTGTCTTTGTAGGTGTCCTCAAGTTGCTGGGCAGTAGCTTGTGAGGTGTTAATCACCTGCTTGTAAACCGAGTTGCGTGGTATGTAAATTGTCTTGCCCTTTTTCAACTTTGACATACCGGAGTTTATCTCTTTGAGAGTCCTTACATTTACATTGTTGGCTTTGGCAACGCTCTCATAGGTGTCGCCAGCGGCAACAACATAGGGAATAAACTGCTTGATGTCTTTCTTGACAATAATGTCTTGAGTGATATTGGGTTCAATTCTTAAAACATCATTGACGCGGAAGTTGTTGTTAGAGATTCCCGGGTTGAGTTCCATGATTCGCTCAATGGTAGTGTTGTATCTCTTAGCAACACCATAGAGGGTTTCTCCACTTTGGATTGTGTGATAGTGGATTCCGCCAACGTTGCTGGCTGCTTTGTTGGGTATTACAAGCTCATCGCCGGCTTTGGCTCCTCCCGATAATGACGGGTTGGCGAGCAAGAGCTCACTCTCGGTAATGTTGTAAGCTTTGGCAATGCCATAGACACTCTCGCCATTTTTTACAACGTGTGTCACCGTGTTGTTAAGAGCCGACGCATTCACTCGTTGTGATGCGGGCTTGGCAGCATTGTCAAACTCGCTGACGGGTAAGAACAACAGTTGTTTCTTAGCCACGCCATTTCTTGCCGATGGATTGAACTTAATGATATCTTCCTTGCTGACACCAATTTTAGTGGCAATGTCACCAAGTTGCTCGTTCTTTTTTACTTCATAGTAGTAATACTTGTCATTGCCCAGTTGCTTGACGGGCAGGTTGAGTTTTGCAAAAGCAGAGCAGGCAAAAACTACAAGTATGGCAAGTGTCAATGTCCTTTTAATATCCATTTATATATCAAATTGAAAGGTGTTAATATTCAGTGCTTTGATAGATTATAGATCTCAAAAATCGATCCTAAAGTGCAAAGTTAGTCAAAAATCAATTTGTGGCAAAAAAATATGATATTTTTCTCCTCAAAGCATTAAAAATGTTACCATGAGAACGGGTAGCTGTCAGTAGTTTGTAAAGGATTGCATTAACAGTGATTTATTTGTTTTAAATATTAATGTGCAAAATTCAATATTTTTTTGTAATTTTGCACCTTAATTCAGATTATATACTATTATGAGGGGGAATATCCCCACGATTAAAGTCTACGAAAACAATGTTAGACCTATTATTTGAAACAAGCTGGGAAGTTTGCAACAAGGTTGGTGGCATCTATGCGGTGTTGTCGACTAAAGCCAAAACTTTACAGAAACAATATGGCGACAAGCTGATTTTCATCGGACCTGATTTGGGCAATGATGAGAATCCTTTTTTTGATTCTACCGAGACCGAACTTGACAAGTGGAAAGTTCAAGCAACATTGCCTACCGGCATGACAGTGAAAACCGGTCGATGGAATATTCCAGGCAACCCACTTGCGGTGCTTGTTAATTATAACTCGCTGTATGTCTATAAAAACGAGCTTTTTGCCGAGATGTGGCGTCGTTATGGAGTAGACTCACTTCATGCTTACGGCGACTATGACGAGTCATGCATCTTTGCCTATGGAGCAGCTCTTGTAATCGAGAGTATAGTAAGTTACAAGAAAGCCGAGAGGGTAGTGGCTCATTTCGATGAATGGACCACAGGCATGGGACTGCTCTACGTGAAATCTCGATTGCCTAAGGTGGCAACGGTGTTTACCACTCATGCCACAAGCATTGGTCGCAGCATTTGTGGTAACGGTAAGCCTCTTTATGATTATATGGCAGGCTATAACGGTGATCAAATGGCTCAAGAGCTGAACATGGAGTCGAAGCACTCACTTGAGAAATGTGCTGCCCATGAAGCCGACATATTTACAACCGTCAGTGATGTTACGGCACGAGAGTGTGAGCAGTTGCTTGAGCGTCGCCCAGAAGTAACTCCCAATGCATTTGAGCAAAATTATGTTCCTAAGGGTGCTAAGTATACTGCTGCACGCAATGCGGCGCGCAAGCGTTTGCTGAGAGTTGCCAGTGCATTGTGCGGTGAGGAACTTGCCGATGACACCATGCTCATTGCCACAAGCGGGCGTTGTGAGATGCGTAACAAAGGAATTGACCTTTATCTCGACACGATGAATGTGTTACGCAATCTTCCCGACAAAGCTCTTAGCCGCAAGATTGTAGCTTTTGTGCTCGTTCCGGGATGGACTCAAGAAGCTCGTCACGACCTGAAAGCTGCCATTGCAATGGAAAAAGCTGTGGGACTGTTCAATCCCATTATTACTCATATTATCCACAACGAGGACAGTGATGCCATTTATGGCAAGATGAACTATTTGGGTTTCCGCAACTTGCCAGGCGATGAGGTTAAGGTTATTTATGTGCCTTCTTACCTGAATGGTGACGATGGAATCATGAACATGACCTACTATGACCTGCTCACAGGATTTGACTTGTCGATTTTCCCGTCTTATTATGAACCTTGGGGCTATACGCCACTTGAAAGTGTGGCTATGGGTGTGCCAACAATTACCACCAATCTTGCCGGATTTGGTCAGTGGGTGGAAAAGGAGATTGGCAACAATGAGCTTAAGACTGGTGTGAAGGTTGTTCACAGGACCGACTCCAATTATGATGAGACACTTGATGAAATAGTGGAGAGCGTTGTGAAATTTACCGCAATGACCGCCAAGGAGCATGACAAGTTGCGCCGTGCTGCCAAAGCCACTTCAAAGCAGGCTTCTTGGGAAAATTTCATGCCACGCTATTTCGAGGCTTACGCCTTGGCTCTAAACAGTGCTAATAATAGAAAATAATATAAACGAAATATAATCAACATCTTATATATGAAAATAAAAGTTAGTAATTCTAATTCTCCAGTGTGGAGAAATCTTACAGTGAAAAGTGAACTGCCCGCCAATCTCAAAAAGCTTGACGAGCTCTCAAGAAACCTGTGGTGGGTGTGGAATAGCGAGGCTAAGTCAATGTTCCATTATCTCGACCGTGACTTGTGGCGTGCTTCTGGAGAGAACCCAGTGATGATGCTTTCTAAGATGTCGGCAGCTCAACTTGAGAAATTAGGCAGCGACCCTGAACTGGTGGCTAAAATTGACAAAATCTATGCCCATTTTAAGGAATATATGGAGCAACCCGTTCGCAAGGACTACCCTTCGGTGGCTTACTTCAGCATGGAGTATGGTTTATGTAATGCTCTCAAGATATATTCAGGTGGTCTTGGTATTTTGGCCGGCGACTATATCAAGGAGGCGAGCGACCGCCGTATCGACATGACTGCCGTTGGATTCCTGTATCGTTATGGATATTTCAACCAGACACTGTCGATGGATGGTCAGCAAATTGCCAACTATGAGCCTCAAAATTTCAACCACTTGCCTATAGAGCCAGTGATTGACAAAGATGGTCAACAGATGGTGCTTGAAGTGCCTTATCCCGGCCGTGTGGTATATGCCAACATTTGGAAGGTGAATGTGGGTCGCATGAACCTTTACTTACTTGATACCGATCTTGATAAAAATAGCGAGCATGACCGCTCCATCACTCACCAGCTATATGGTGGTGACTGGGAAAACCGCATCAAGCAGGAGTATATGCTCGGTATTGGCGGTATCCTCATGCTCAAGAAGCTGGGCATTAAGGCTCAGATATATCACTGCAATGAGGGTCATGCTGCCTTGCTTAACCTGCAACGTCTTGTTGACTATGTTCAGGAAGAGGGTTTGAGTTTCCAAGAGGCTCTTGAGGTGGTTCGCGCCTCATCGCTATATACCGTTCACACACCAGTTCCTGCAGGTCACGACTATTTTGATGAAGGTCTCTTTGGTCGTTATATTGGTGAGTTCCCGGCAAAGCTTGGTATCACTTGGAACGACTTGATGAATATGGGTCGCGAAAATCCCGACACCCAAGAGAAATTCTCGATGAGTGTGTTTGCGCTTAATACAACTCAAGAGAGCAACGGCGTGAGCTGGCTTCATGGTGAGGTTTCCAAGAAGATGTTTGCCGGTATATGGAAGGGGTATGCTCCTGAAGAATCACACGTGGGTTATGTTACCAATGGAGTTCACATGCCTACATGGGCCGCATCGGAGTGGAAAGAGTATTATGCCAAGGTATTCGGTCCTGACTATCTCAACAAGCAGGAAGACATGGCAACATGGGCTCCTATTCAGAATGTTCCCGACGAGGAGATCTGGAACCTGCGCATGCAGCTCAAGAACAAGTTCATCAACTTTGTTAGACGTGACTTCCGT
>CAMJZF010000027.1 GCA_946410125.1 uncultured Prevotellaceae bacterium
TGCATGCCGACGCCTTGCTGGTGTCGCAGACGGTGACGCAGAAAGACGTGCACATCCAGAACATGACCAACTTCATCGAGCTTATGGAGGCCGAGGGCCTGCGCGACAAGATGATTTGTTGCTGTGGTGGAGCGCGCATCACCCATGAGCTTGCCAAGGAGCTTGGCTTTGATGCCGGTTTTGGCATGAACACCTATGCCGACGATGTGGCTTCATTTGTCGTTCAAGAGATGGTGAAACGTGGAATGAAGTAGTGGATTAACTCAATAGCTTGAGAATGCTAATTGCTCGATAATTCGAGAAGTCGATAGTTCGATTATTAGATTAATAACAACATATTAATATCATAAACAAAAACTATTATGGATAAACATGAAATGAGAGAGGTCATCGCAAAGCGTGCGGCAAAAGAGCTGCACAACGGTGACGTAGTGAACCTGGGAATTGGTATCCCAACATTGATTCCTAACTATCTTCCTGAAGGCGTGGAGGTGACTCTCCAAACCGAGAACGGTGCTATGGGCATGGGTCCCACACCAGCCGAGGGCGAGGAGGACAAGAACCTTATTAATGCTGGTGGTGGTTACATCACTCTTGAGCCAGGAGCTTGCACTTTCGACTCTGCCACTTCATTTGCCATCATCCGTGGCGGTCACGTTAACGTGTCGTTCCTTGGTGCTTTGCAGGTAGATGAAAAGGGTAACCTCGCCAACTGGATTATTCCCGGCAAGATGGCTCCCGGCATGGGCGGTGCCATGGACCTCGTGGTAGGTGCCAAGCGCGTGATTCTTACCATGGAACACACCCAGAAGGGTAACCACAAGATTTTGAAAGAGTGCACATTGCCACTTACTGCCGCCGGACAGGTTAACATGATTATCACCGAGATGGGTGTGATGGACATCACTCCCGAGGGAATTGTGTTGCGTGAGATTCATCCAGAGTTTACCGTTGAGCAGGTTCAGGAGGCTACAGGCGCCACACTTATCATCGACCCCAACCTCAAACCAATGGATATCTAATTAAGTTTTAAGTTGTAAGTGTTAAGTTTTGAGCTTATTTTTCTTCAAAAAAATGAGGTTTGTTGACACTTAACACTTATTACTTAGCACTTAACATTTATCATTGTTATGGATTATAATTTCTTGAAAATTGAGAACAACGATGGCATCACCATCTTGAAAATCTCGGCTCCCAAGTCGCTCAACGCGCTCAACTCCACCATTCTGAAAGAGTTGGGTGACTTTGTCGACAACATTGACCCTGCCACTCGTGTGCTTATCATCACTGGCGACGGCGAGAAGTCGTTTGTTGCCGGTGCCGACATCAGCGAGATGGCGCATCTCAATGAGCAGGAAGGCTACGAGTTTGGCAAGCTTGGCGCAAAGGTGTTCCGCACAATCGAGACGTTGCCCATTCCAGTGATTGCCGCAGTTAACGGCTTTGCACTGGGTGGCGGCTGCGAGCTCGCCATGTGCTGCGACATCCGCATTGCATCAGTAAAGGCTAAGTTTGGTCAACCCGAAGTGGGCTTGGGAATCATTCCAGGCTTCTCGGGCACCTATCGCCTGCCCAAGCTCATTGGCCAGGGCTATGCCAAGGAGATGATTTACACCGGCAAGATAATTCGTGCCGATGAGGCGTTGCGCATAGGGTTGGTAAACTCTATCCATGAGCCCGAAGAGCTCCTGCCTGCAGCCCTTGAGATGGCAAAGAAAATGCTTGCCTGCGCTCCGGTAGCTATCAGTCTTGCCAAGCAGAGCATCAATGAGAACTACGACCTTGATGCTCCCGCCAGCTTAGAACTTGAAAGCAAGCTCTTTGGCAAGTGCTTTGCCACAGCCGACCAAAAGGAGGGCATGGCGGCATTCCTCGAGAAACGTCCTGCCAAATTTGAAGGTAAATAACTAAAAAAACTAAAAAACAATAATCATTAAAGAACAAAGACACTATGAAAATTTGTGTAATTGGAACAGGAACAATGGCTAAGGGTATCGTCAAGGCGTTTGCCGCCAAGATGCCAGTTGTCATGAAGAGCCGTACCGATGCCAGCCTTGAGAAGGCTATGGCTTCTATCTCTAAGGGTTACAACAAGCTCGTTGAGAAAGGGAAAATCACTCAGGAAAAGATGGATGCCATCTTGGCAAACATCACAACAACCACCGATTATTCAACATTTGCCGATGCCGACTTGGTTATCGAGGCTGCTGTTGAGAACATGCAGTTGAAGAAAGACGTGTTTATGGAGCTTGACAAGATTTGCAAGCCCGAGACCATCTTTGCCACCAACTCGTCTTCATTGTCGATTACCGAGATTGCTGCTTGCACCAGCCGTCCCGCTCAGTTCATTGGCTGCCACTTCTTCAACCCTGCCGACCGCATGGCTTTGGTTGAGGTGATTCGTGGTCAGCTCACCAGCGACGAGACCGCCAAGTGCATCATCGACCTCGCTACCGAGATTGGCAAGACTCCAGTACCCGTAAATGAGGCTCCCGGCTTTGTCGTTAACCGCATTCTCATTCCAATGATCAATGAGGCAGTGGGTATTCTCGCCGACGGCATTGCCAGCGCCGAGGATATTGACAAGTGCATGATGCTTGGCGCTAATCATCCAATGGGCCCCTTGGCACTTGCCGACCTTATTGGTAACGATGTGAACCTCGCAATCATGGAAGTGCTCTACAACGAGTTTGGTGATCCCAAGTATCGTCCTCACCCATTGTTGAGAAAGATGGTTCGTGCCGGTTTGCTTGGTCGCAAGACAGGTGAAGGTTTCTATAAATATTAAAAAATTGAGCCTCACTTGCTGAGGAAGACTTAATAATACAGAAAAAAACAAAATAATAAGATATGGATTTTAGCTATTCAAAGACAGAACAATTGTTCTTGCAGATGATTCGTTCATTTGCCGAGAACGAAGTAAAGCCTTTGGCTGCCGAAGTCGATGAGCAAGAGCGTTTTCCTCTTGAGACAGTAGAGAAGATGGGCAAGCTCGGCATCATGGGTATTCCTGTTCCCAAGCAGTATGGTGGAGCAGGTGGCACGGTGCAAATGTACATCATGGCAGTTGAAGAACTTTCAAGAGTGTGCGCCACTACTGGCGTAGTGCTCTCGGCCCACACCTCGTTGTGCATGGCTCCAATCTTGGAACACGGCAC
Organism: uncultured Prevotellaceae bacterium; assembly: GCA_946410125.1. Lineage (GTDB taxonomy): Bacteria > Bacteroidota > Bacteroidia > Bacteroidales > Muribaculaceae > Sodaliphilus. Next base: position 3,159 of record CAMJZF010000027.1, read on the forward strand.
CGAGGAGCAAAAGATGAAATACTTGCCAAAGCTTGCTTCGGGCGAGTGGATTGGTGCCTTTGGTCTCACTGAGCCCAATGCCGGTACCGATGCTGCCATGCAGCAAACCACTGCCGTTGATGCCGGTGACAAGTGGATTCTCAATGGTTCAAAGATTTTCATCACCAACGCTTCTTATGCCAACGTCTTCATCGTAATGGCGATGACCGACAAGTCGAAGGGTACCAAGGGCATCTCGGCTTTCATAGTAGAAAGAGGAATGCCAGGCTTCTCTATTGGCAAGAAGGAGTTGAAGATGGGTATTCGCGGCAGCGCTACCTGTGAGTTGATTTTCGAGAACTGCGAGGTTCCCAAAGAGAATCTGCTTGGTGCCGAGGGTAAGGGCTTTGGTATTGCCATGAAGACCCTTGACGGTGGCCGCATTGGTATTGCCTCGCAGGCTCTTGGCATTGCTCAAGGTGCAATGGACGAGACTGTTAAGTACACCAAGGAGCGCAAGCAGTTTGGTCGTGCTATTGCCAAGTTCCAGAACACTCAGTTCCAAATGGCCGACCTCAAGACCAAGGTTGAGGCTGCCCGCCTGCTCGTGCGCAGCGCCGCTTGGAAGAAAGACAATGGCATTCCTTACAGTGCCGACGCTGCAATGGCTAAGCTCTTTGCCGCCGAGACTGCTATGGAAGTTACCACCAAGGCCGTTCAGTTCCATGGCGGTTATGGTTACACCCGTGAGTATCCCGTTGAGCGCATGATGCGTGATGCCAAGATTACCGAGATTTATGAAGGTACATCGGAGGTACAGCGCATGGTGATTGCCGGTCATTTATTTAAATAATCAAGGAGGACGACAGATATGAATATTATAGTTTGTGTAAAACAAGTTCCCGATACCACCGAAATCAAGATTGACCCCGTAAAGGGCACCTTGATTCGCGATGGAGTGCCCAGCATTATGAATCCCGACGACAAGGGCGGTCTTGAACTCGCACTTCGCCTGAAGGACAGCTGTGGTGCTAATGTAACAGTTATCTCGATGGGTCCTCCCCAAGCCGATGTTATGCTTCGCGAAGCATTGGCAATGGGTGCCGACCGTGCTATCCTGTTGAGTGACCGCAAGTTTGCCGGTGCCGACACCTTGGCAACATCTTATGCACTCTCAGGTCTGTGCCGCACTCTTGATTATGATATTATCATTGCCGGCCGTCAGGCTATCGATGGTGATACAGCTCAAGTGGGTCCAGAGCTTGCCGAGCATCTTGGCTTGCCACAGATTACCTACGTTGCCGACGCAAAGCTTCTCGAGAACGGCAATCTTCTCGTTCACAAGGAGAATGAGGACAGCGTTCAGGTTTTGGAAGTAGAAGGCAAGTGCCTCTTGACCGTTCTTGCTTCGGCATTTGATGCACGCTACATGAGCGTGAGCGGCATTATGGAAGCCTACAACAAGGAAGTGGAAGTGCTTGGTGCCGACAAAATCGACGTTGAGGAAGGCAAGCTTGGTCTCGCCGGCTCACCAACCAAGGTGTTCCGCTCGTTCCCCAAAGCCATGAAGGAGCCTGGTGAGGTTCATGAGGTAACTCCCGAAGAGGCTGTAGAGCTTATTGTTAATAAACTGAAAGAGAAACACATCATCTAAAAGTAAAGAAGCTATGGATAAAAAAGATTATAAGAACGTATTCGTTTTTGCAGAACAACGCGAAGGTGTAATCCAGCCCGTTGCTTTTGAACTTTTGGGCAAGGCTCGTGACCTCGCCGATGTGCTTGAAGAGAAGGTAGTTGCCATGTTCCTGGGCTGTGGCATCAAGGATCAGGCTCAAACTCTTATTGAATATGGTGCCGACGAGGTTATCGTTGTCGACACTCCCGAGCTCAAGGATTTCCTGAGCGAGCAGTATTCACAGGCTGTGTCGCAAATTATTCTTGACCGCAAGCCTCACATTGTGCTCTATGGTGCTACAACCATTGGCCGTGACCTGGCACCACGCCTTGCTTCACGTCTCAAGACCGGTCTTACTGCCGACTGCACTAAGCTCGAGATTCAACCTGTTAAGGATGAAGAGAAGGAGTTCTGCATGACTCGTCCCGCATTTGGCGGAAACCTGATGGCAACCATCGTGTGCCCCAACAATCGCCCACAGATGTCGACCGTGCGTCCTGGCGTAATGCAGAAGATGCAGCGCGATGCAAGCCGCAAGGGTGTTATCACTGAGGTTGCTCCCAAGTTCGACACTTCTAAATTCAAAGTAAAGGTTGTTGAGACCATTAAGGCCGACAAGAGCATTGCCGACATCTCGGAGGCAAAGATTCTCGTGTCGGGTGGACGTGGCGTTCATGACAAGGAAGGCTTTGATAAGCTTCAGGCTCTTGCCGACGTTATTGGCGGACAGGTTGCCTCGTCGCGTGCAATGGTCGACAATGGTGTGATGCCTCATGAGTGCCAGGTAGGACAAACTGGTAAGACCGTTCGTCCACAGCTCTACATGGCATGCGGTATCAGCGGTGCCATTCAGCACCTCGCCGGTATGGAAGAGAGCGATTTCATCATCGCTATCAACAAGGACAAGTTTGCTCCCATCTTCAGCGTTGCCGACCTGGGCATCGTTGGTGACCTGCACAAGATTGTCCCCATGCTCACCGAGCGCATCAAGAAAGAAATAGAATAATCAGTCTTTTTCTGAGATTTTTTTCATAACAAAAAGAGGAAGGGTGGCCCAAGTGATTTGGTTCACCCTTTATTTTGTGATTAAGTCTATCCTTGGCCTAATGACCGATTCGGGTTAATGTGAGCCGGAAGGGAAAAAATATGTTTTTTTCCATTGAGATTTAGGGAAAAAATGCTAATTTTGCAACATGATAATGTGGTGGCCACTACGAGCACCCGCTCCAATGGTGGCTGAAAAGGGAACACAGGTGAGACTCCTGGGCAGAACCCGCTGCTGTATTTTCCCGTGCTACAATGTCGCTTGCCGCAGTTCCAAAACTCGGTCACTGCCAGTTTTTTTACTGGTGGGAAGGCCCTAAAGGCGAGCGATGGGAATGAGCCAGAAGACCTGCCTCGTTATCGTTAAATAAATTCATGCTCTCGTGGAATTAGGGCAGGAACACGTTTCGCAGGTTTTCAAGCTATTGTGTTGCTTTGACAACTGTAGCAATTATTGCATACCATTGTCGTGGTTGTGATCATTTCATATCATGCGTGATGTTGTTTAGCCGTTTCATCGAGAGTCGAATGAAATGGCGTTTTTATATTGAACCTATTTACAATCGGGTCAAAATAAATTCTGCTCAATCATAAATTCTAATGACCGATATGGCTTGAAAGCATTCAGAAATAAATTATTTATATAGTAACACAAGAAGCCACCTCGACGCGATGCCGAGGTGGCTTTGCCATTTGATAAAATGGTTGTATCTTTGCAACACGATTACCATTGACCAGCAATCATGACACACGACAAGATAGTAATTCGAGGTGCTCGGGAGAACAACCTGAAGGATGTTTCGCTCGAGATACCAAAGCATCAGATTACGGTTTTCACTGGCGTTTCGGGCTCGGGAAAAAGTTCGCTGGTGCTCGACACCATAGCCGCCAAATCGCGACGTGAGCTTAACGACACCTTCCCATCGTTTGTTCAGCAGTATCTGCCCAAGTATGGCCGTCCTCATGTCGATGCCATTGAGAACCTGCCCATCGCTATCGTCATCGACCAAAAGAAGCCGGCGCAGAACTCGCGTTCGACCGTAGCGACCTACACCGACATTGCCGCACTGCTCAGGTTGCTTTTCTCGCGTGTGGGCAAGCCCTGGGTGGGCTATGCCGAGTCGTTCAGCTTCAACCATCCCGAGGGCAGTTGTCCTCGATGCTCAGGACTTGGCGAGATACGTGAGCTCGACATTCACAAACTCATTGATTTCGACAAGAGCCTCAACGATGAGGACACAATCCACTATATCGCCTTTGGTAAAGGCGGCTGGCGCTGGATTAGATATGCACACAGCGGACTCTTTGACCTCGACAAGAAAATCAAGGACTACAGCCCCGAGGAGCTGGATTTGTTCCTCAACAGCCCTCAAATTCGCTTGAAGAATCCTCCAAGCAACTGGCCCAAAACGGCAAAATATGAGGGCATTATTCCTCGCATGTACCGCAGCATCATCAACAGTGAGGAAGGATTGCTGCATGCTTCGGTGCTGAACCCCATGCTCAACATGGGGGTGTGTCCCGACTGTGGAGGCACACGCCTGAGCCCACGAGTGCTCTCATGCAAAATCGACGGCAAGAACATTGCCGAGGTGAGCGCGATGTCGATTACCAAGCTCAACAAGTGGATAAAATCACTCACTTCACCACTGGCGGTAGATCTTAAAGCGGCTATAAGCGCACGCTTGACGGCACTTGAGGAAATAGGGCTCGGTTACCTGAGCCTTGACCGTGGGGTGGGTACGCTCTCGGGCGGCGAGGCTCAGCGTTGCAAGATTGCAAAGTATATCAATTCGTCGCTTGCCGATGTGCTGTATATCCTTGACGAACCCAGCACCGGCCTTCACGACCACGATATTGAGAAAATGAAGCACTCGGTGCGGCGGTTGCGTGATGCCGGCAACACGGTGCTGCTTGTAGAGCATCACAAGGAAATGATTGCCATTGCCGACCATATTGTTGACCTGGGACCAGGTCCGGGCAGTAGGGGAGGGCAGATAATATTTGAGGGCAGTTACGGGCAATTGCTGCACAGTGGCACCAGCACGGGGCTGATGCTTGGCAGGCGAGGAGAGTTCAACACCTCACCGCGCAAGCCCGAAGGATATTTCAAGTTGCGTGATGCTTCGCTTCACAACCTCAAGCACATTGACATCGACTTGCCGTTGGGTGTATTGGCTGTGGTGGCAGGAGTAGCCGGGTCGGGCAAGAGCTCGCTCATGGAATGCTTTCGTCGCGAGCATGAGGGAATTGTTTATATCAGTCAAAAGAATATTGGTGTCAGCCTTCGTTCTACTCCGGCGACCTATATGGATGTCGCCCCCGACATTCGCAAGCGTTTTGCGCGTGCCCACAAGATGAAAGAGCAATATTTCACGTTCAACGGTAAGGGTGGCTGCCCAGTGTGTGGCGGCAAGGGTGTGGTAATCTCGGAGATGGCATTTATGGACAATATTGAGACTACATGCGAGGCATGTGGTGGCCTGCGCTACTCACGCGAAGCACTGCAATACTTGCTCGACGGCAAAAACATAGCCGAGGTGATGGACCTGAGCGTGCGTCGCGCAAGTGAGTTCTTTGCAGGCACCTCGGTCGAGGAGAAGTTGCGTCCGCTCATGGCGGTGGGGCTCGACTACCTGCATCTAAACCAAGCGTTAAGCACCCTTTCGGGCGGTGAGTTGCAGCGCATGAAGATAGCGTCCTATCTGCAGCCTTACACTTCACCTGTTGACAAAGGCGGTCAACGAGGAATCTTCATTATTGATGAGCCCACCGACGGCCTGCACCTCAAGGATGTGCATCACCTCATTGAACTGTTCAACAAAATGTTAGATGAAGGCAACACGGTATATGTGGTAGAGCATAACACCGACGTAATAAAATCAGCCGACCATGTCATTGAATTAGGACCCGGTGCCGGAGAGAACGGCGGCAGCATTATTTACTCAGGCGTGCCACAAGGTATGCTGCATGCGGCGGCTTCGGTAACAGCCCGGTATCTGTAGCAGGTCATGGAATATAAAAATGCTGCGACCTATGGAGGTTGCAGCATTGTTTTTTCTATCCAATAATTTGCTGGACGATGAAGGTGAGGCTCACTGCTGTCATGAAAATGGCAGGGATTAGTGTCACCCAGTAGCATTTCTTGTACTTGTAAAGGAAAATGGTGATAGTCCACAAGGTGAACACCGAGAGGGTCTGGTTAGACCAGCCGAAGTATTGCCACAGCACGTTGAATCCGTCGGGGCTGGCGAGTTGCCAAATGAGAAGTAACAGTACGGCAGCAAACATAGGCACGGCAATCATCAGGCGCTTGATGATTGGCTTTTGGTCAAATTTCAAGAAGTCGGCAATGATGAGGCGTGCACTGCGCAATGCAGTGTCACCACTGGTGATGGGGGCTGCCACCACGCCAAGCATGGCAAGAATGCCACCGGCTACACCCAGCCAACTGCTGCACACGAGCTTGACAACAGCAGGAGCGTTGAAATACTGTATCAGCGTTTTTCCATCGGTGTTGCCCACTTGTGCAAGAAATTCATTGACTGCATCTTGAGGAAGCACCTCGCGCCAACCACCGCTATAGAAGAACCATGACGACACGGCGGCCCATACTAATGCTACCAGCCCTTCGGTAATCATAGAACCGTAAAACACTGGTCTGCCAAGTTTCTCACTCTTGATGCAACGTGCCATGAGAGGACTTTGTGTGGCATGGAAACCGCTTATGGCTCCACAGGCAATAGTAATGAACATTGCGGGGAAAAGACTGTTTTTAGTGAGGTACTCTTTCATTCCCAGCAGGTCGGTGCCGTTGTGGTTTTGAGCGGTTATCCACGAGTCCATGTTACCAATATCCCACACTTCGGGAATGGCAGGCATCTTGATGATTAGAGCCACAAAGAGGCCTATTGCCATGAAAATCAGTGCTATGGCAAAGACGGGATATATCTTGCCAATAATCTTGTCGATGGGTAGCAAAGTGGCGATGATGTAATAGATGAAAATTACTACAAACCACAGGATTTCGCTGCCTCCAATGCTTGCGAGAATAGATGCAGGACTGTAGACAAACACGGCTCCAACCATCAGTAACAGCAGCATTGAGAATACCAGCATGATAATGCGCATGACATTCCCCATGTATTTGCCCACCAGTTCGGGAAGGCCGGCCCCGTCGTGCCTAATCGACATCATGCCGCTCAAGTAGTCATGTACCGAGCCGGCAAAAATGCACCCCAGCACAATCCACAGGAAACTCGCGGGACCAAACCATGCTCCCATGATAGCACCGAAGATGGGTCCTGTGCCTGCAATGTTCAGGAATTGAATCATAAACACTTTCCATGTGGGCATGGCTATATAGTCCACCCCATCGGGATGGGCAATGGCAGGAGTTTGCCGCCCGTCAGGACCAAATATGTGCTCTATCACGCGACCATATATCAAGTAACCCAAAACAAGGGCAGCGATGCTAATAAGGAATGAAATCATAACGTAGTTGTTTTTTTAACGTTGCAAAAGTAGTAAAAAACTTTTAGCTGGTGTAAAAATAAGAAAAATATTATTGACTATGCTGTGATAATCGAAAAATTCTGCTTAAATTTGCGCCATAATAAAAAAATAAAAATATATGAAAGCTAATTTGTTTAAAGAAGTAGAAGAGAAGGTTGAAGAGCTTGATGAGCACAAACTGGCTGTTGCCGAGGCAAAGCCTGAGAAAATTGATGCCCCTAAGCCAACCTATTATATAGTGAACTACAAGACTCTGGTCATCCCAACTCTCATTGCATTGGCAATTTTTGTGATTTGGGCAGTGGCTACCTGGCTAATTTAACTTGCAGATATTTAGCGAGATAAAAGTTTGAGTGTATTTTTTTGAATATTTTTTTTAAAAAAAGTGGCTCAAAATTATTGCCAATTCAAAAAAAGTACTTAACTTTGCAACCGCAAAACAAAAAATGATGGCTCCTTAGCTCAATTGAATAGAGCATCTGACTACGGATCAGAAGGTTATAGGTTTGAATCCTATAGGAGTCACAAAAGGAGAGCCAAGTGCCACAGTAGCAGTTGGTTCTCTTTTTTTATTGCTCAAAGCATGAAAGTGCGAGGCAAGTTTTTATACTACAGATGTCTTTTTACAAATATCTATCATGAAATCTTTTTACAGGAGATTAATTGCATTATTGCTCGTGGCAGTGTCGTGCGGCATTGCCAACGCGCAGTTCTACAGCAGTCGCAAGCATGACCAGGGAGCCGACACACTCAAGGTCTATAACTCGTGGCAATCGCTATTCTTTAATGGCCCCGATACTGTGGCTGTTAACCCAAATATTGAGATATACTCGCCCTTTAAGTTTAAGTTTAAGCCCACCGAGAAAGACAGCAAGCCCTTGCGCAAAATGATTGAGAAGCAGAGTGTGGCACTCTCAATAGGCGACTCGGTGTGGCTTATCAATAGCCGTTATCTTAAAGATTCCATTGGCGGAAGTTATAATGAGATTTTTGAAGACTATGTGCCTCTTTATTTCAACGAGAAGATTGCCTTCGTGCAGTTTATCACTACCGAGATAAGTTACCTGCCAATAGAAATCGAGGATTTTGAAGGAGTTATGGCAGGCGTGGGGCGCGATGGAATATTCAATGCCGGCGACTATGGCTATGTGGCAGTTCCCCATTTTGTGATAGACTTTGATAGCAATCAGGTTTATCTCGTTGACCGCAACTATTTGCTTTACCTGCTTGAGCGCTACCCCGACATGAAGCGGCGCTATGAGATGATGCAGGACCAGTATGAATTTTACATGATCAATGAGTTCTTCTGGGATTATGTGGAACGGCTTGAGCAAGACCCTTATGCTCCAGTCTTAAAAATCTTGAGTAGTGAGTAGGGTTGGATATGATGATGTCAAAAAAATGTCAGGGAATCGTCCCTGACATTTTGTTTTATAAAAAGGGTTACGCTGAGTAACTCTCAATAAATAAATCAGTCTTCCTTGATTTCCCAGCCAAGGGCCGAAGCGCCAAGCACTGCGGCATCGCTTTCCTTGAGCTCGCTGATGAGGATTTTCACCTTTCCCTTGAAGACCTTCATCACATTCTTGTCGAAAGCCTCGCGAATGGGCTTCATGATGTAGTCGCCGCTCTTGGTCAAGCCGCCAAAGATAACGAAAGCTTCGGGGCTTGAGAATGTAACGAAGTCGGCAAGAGCCTCGCCCAGGATGGTGCCAGTGTAGTTGAAGATGTCGATGGCAAGCTGGTCGCCCTTGACGGCACAATCATACACGTCCTTAGAAGTGATGCTCTCGATGTCGTAGTCGCGCAGGAGCGACTCGTCCTTGCGTATTTCAAGGAATTCTCGTGCTGTGCGAGCCACTCCGGTAGCCGAGCAATAAGCCTCAAGGCAGCCAGTGCGTCCACAACCGCACACGCGGCCATTGTTGCGCTTCATGATAACGTGTCCCAGCTCACCGGCGAAACCGTCGTGACCATATACCATCTGTCCATTAACGACAATGCCGCTGCCAACGCCAGTCCCCAGGGTAATCATGATGAAATCCTTGAGGCCGCGAGCAGCGCCATAGGTCATTTCGCCAATAGCGGCAGCATTGGCATCGTTGGTGATGAGGCATGGAATGCCAAATTTCTTGGTGATGAGGTCGGCGAGTGGAATTGGGGTAGGCCATGGCAGGTTCACGCCGTCTTCAATCACTCCCGTGAAATAGTTGGCGTTAGGAGCACCAATGCCAATACCGTTGATTTTGCCCACTGCATCGTTGGCTACCATGATGCGATTTATCTCGGTGTAGAGCTCATCGATGTAGTCCTCGATTTTTGAATGTGTGCCAGTCTTGATAGAGCTGCTGGCGATTACTGTACCACGTGCATCAACAATGCCAAAGGCGGTGTTGGTGCCACCCATGTCAATACCAATTACATAAGGTTTTGCCATAATGTTTATAGATTTAATAAGTTAATGTATTTTTTGTTTTATGATATATAGACAACAAAGATAGTGATTTTATACAAAAAACGTGCAAATAATGCACGTTTTTTTAGAAGTTCATCGACAATCGCACGTTGAACTGCCGGCGAGTGAGGTAATTGGGCACGGCATACTGGATGCGATTAACGTCGGTAACCCAATAATAACTGCTCACGTTGCTGATGTCGAGAATGTTGAACACGTCAAGGCCAAGCCAGATGCTCTTGAAGTGACTAAACAGACCGCTGTGAGGCTTGTGGCCTTCGCCGAGCAACATGTAGGACAATCCCACGTCGACACGCTTGTAGGCAGGCTGGCGGAAGTATCCTTGGTCGCGAGTCTTGAGTGGCGCCGTAGTGGGCAAGCCGTCGCTGATGATGCCTCGCAGGCTGAACTTGATGCGCGGGAATTTGGGAAAATAGTCGGTGAAGAATATCGCCACGCTATAGCGTTGGTCGGTAGGCAACGGCACTTTCACGCCGTTGAGCTCTTCCTGTGTCTTCATCAGTGAGAAACTTATCCAGGAATCGGTGCCCTCTACAAATTGTCCGAAAAGCTTGAAATCAATTCCTGCGATATATCCCTTCGACGAGTTAGTGCCGCTATAGCTCATCTTCAGGTTTTCTACCTCATAGGGAATCATGTTACTCAAGTTCTTGTAGTAAATCTCGGACGTGATTTTGAAAGGTCGATTCAACGCTCTGAACGAGTAGTCGCCACCAAGAATCACATGAATGCTTCGCTGCGACTTGATGTCGCGGTTGAGGACAATGATGGAGTTGCCGTTTTCATCCATCGACTGGATGCGATATTCCTTGTAGAACGGAGCCTGGTAGTACAGTCCACCTGCCAGTCGCAATGCCAGCCGGTTGTTGCGCTCGGGAACGTAGCCAATGCTGAAACGCGGTGAGATGAGCGACTCCTTGTTGAAGTCCCAGTAGCTGTAGCGCACACCCACGTTGAAGGTAAAGGCTCCGGCGCCTGAATAGGTGCGGTAAGTGTCCTGCACAAATGCTGAGATGCGGTTGGAGCTGAGATCGTTGTGTGAACTCATATTGTATATAACGTTCACTTCGTCGGCTATGTGAGGCAGTGAGTAACCAGCCGAGTCACGCCATTGCCACTCTCGCGAACGCTCATAAATCACATCGTGGCGCAATTGCACTCCATAGCTTATGTTGTTCTTGTTGAGGCTTATGTTGCCTTTGAGTGAAGCGCTGTAAACATTTATTTTCAGCCTGTTGCGGGCATGCTCGTGATACTTGCCCACACCAAGTTCACCACCCACGCTTTCCTCGCCGCTGGTACCTGCCTGGTCGAGCCAATACTCGCCGTGGATGTCATAGCCCACGAGTTCGTCGGTGCGGTAGGCCGAGCCTGTCAGGGTGAGGTCTGTGCCCTTGTCGTTGAACTTGTAGTTCATCTGCAAGGCCCCAAAGTAGGTGTGGAACTTATCTTTCTCTTGTCCATCAAAGTATACAAGGAACGACTTGGCATTGGTCGAGGTGCCGAAGCTTGTCTCACGATTGGCAGGAGTGAAGCGGTAGTCGTTGAGCGACACGTTGCCAAGCAACGAAATCTTGAACTTGTTGCTGGGCTTGATTGTGATGTGGGTCTGATAGTCAAAGAATTGTGGGTCATACTCACCCTTCGACTCCAGCGAGCCGAGCATCGACGAGTTGCGCTTGTAGCGCACACCGTGTATTTGCGAGAACTTGCTGCTACTGTGACCCAGCGTGAGCGAGCCGCCTTGAAGACTGGCACTTAGGCTACCTTCAAAGGATTGAGGCTCCTTATAGGTGATGTCGAGGACGCTCGACATTTTGTCGCTGTACTCGGCATTGAAGCCACCGGTTGAAAAAGCGACTTTCTGTACCATGTCGCCATTGATGATGCTTAAGCCCTCTTGCTGACCGTTGCTCACCAACTGTGGGCGGTACACCTCGATGCCGTTGATGTAGACACTGTTTTCATCGTAGGTGCCGCCACGCACCATGTACTGTGAGCTCATTTCGTTCTTGCTGCTCACACCGGCTTGTGTGGTGATTACATTCTCCACGGTATTGCCGCTGGCACTGGGCGTCATCTTGGCAGTCTCAATGTCGATGTCTTGCATCGTATTGGTCTGTTTCTTGTACTCTGTGACCTGAATCTCTTGAAGCTCTACTGTCTTCTTGTAGAGCTTGGGGCTGACGATGACGGAACCTTTGGGCTTGAGCAGGCGGCGCTTTACATCGCTGTAGCCAATGCAAGAGAACACCACGTCGATGGTGTCTTTCTCGGGAACTGTTATCTCATATTTTCCCTGTAAGTCGGTGTTCACGCCAAGCATCGTGCCCTGAATGCGGACGGCAGCAAACTCCACCGGGTTGTCAAACTCGTCGACAACCACACCGGTGATTTTTACTTGTCCGTTCATCGCCATTGCTGTGGCAGCGAGTACCACAAGCAACGCTATCTTGCTTATTGTTTTTCTCATTATACATTAATAACGAGAAAAAGAGAAAGATAGTATTTTAGTTCCATTCCTTTATTATAAAAAGAGCCCGCTGCGATTCACATCGTGCGGGCCTTTTATTGTTTACTTAACTATTAATAATCAAATTAGTACTTTACTATTTTCAATTCAGTTTATGTAATAGTTTCAACTAATAACTAATTCACTTTAAAATTTCACACTGCAAAGTTAGTTGATTTTGGGGTGTGTGAGCAATCGCTAAGAATGGGTAATTTTTGTAGAACTTGTCATTAAATGTTGTGGTTTAGCGTGAAAAATGCTATTTTTGTGGTCTAAAACATCAAAATAATTATCCTAAATAACTATCAGTCATGAAAAGAGTTATTGCTTTATTAGCTATAGTGCTGTGTTGTTCCACCGTCTATGGGCAGTTGCTGTGGAAGGTGAGCGGTGGCGACTGCTACAAGCCATCCTATCTGTTTGGTACAATTCATCTTGAAACCGGGGAGTATGTCGATAGTGTTCCCGGGCTTTCCCATGCCATCGATGAGGTAGATGCCATCTATGGTGAAATTCTAAGCGACTCGTTGTTGAGCCAAGATGTTGCCATGAAGATGGTGAAGGATGCTACGGCTCCTGCCGACAGTACCATCGACAAGCTTCTTACCAAGGAAGAATATAATTTGGTCGACTCGGTAGTGCGCAACTATTTGCTTGGATTGATAGGACTTGACAAGCTCAAGATGCTCAAGCCTGCAATGGTGTCGACACAGTTGAGTGTGTTGCAGATGCAAAAGTATTTTCCTGAGATACTCAATGCCGATAACCTGCTTGACATAGCAATACAGAAGCGAGGCATAGCCGCTGGAAAGCATGTTGATGGACTGGAAACGGTGGCATCGCAGATGAAGGCTCTCTTTGGCTCTCCGCTTGCCGAGCAGGCACGCGACCTGGTAGACTTTTGCCGCAAAGACAAGGAATTTGCTGTCTATAGCAAGTACTTGTGTGACGCTTATCATGCCCAGGATTTAAAGGCGATTGAGGCTATAGTGCTTAACAAGGATATGGGAATGGATGAAGAGAAGATGGAGCGATTGAGCTATGCCCGTAACCGCAAGTGGATGGACAAAATAACGATGACCTTACCCGTGCAAAGTGTTCTCATTGCCGTGGGTGCCGCTCATCTTGTGGGTGAGCAGGGCTTGATAGAGTTGCTCAAGGCTAAGGGTTACACGGTTGAGCCAGTGAAGTGAGAGAGTGAGATTGAAAGATCTTGTGTGGTGTCTTGTATGGCTATTTTAGTAGTCAATAAGTCGCTTATGCGCTTTTTGTGATGTTTTTTTGTTATTTTTGCAGATTATATAGAAAATAATCAAGGTATGAAAAGGATACTAAGTGTTTTGATTTTTTTATCGTTTGTTTGCATTGCCAATGCTCAGCTTGGCGTGACTCTTGACTCGTGTCGTCGCATGGCGTTGCGCAACAACAAGCAGATGGGCATAGAACAGCTCAAGATAGAGCAGGCGGGATATCAGCGCAAGCAGGCTCAGGCGGCCTATAAGCCCTCGATTGATTTTGCGGGTGCCTATCTGTATAATGGCCGCAAGATATCACTTATCGATGTCAACGACATTACTCCCTCGCAATTGTTCAACCCTGCTACAGGCAATTTCGACTTTGTCATCGACCCTAATTTGGGTATTGGCTTGTCGCTCGATGGTAAGGTGGTAAATGCCGCTACCCAGAAGGTTAAGGATGCGTTGACGTTTAATACTCACAATATGTTTGCGGCTGGAGTGCTTGTTACCCAACCTATCTACATGGGTGGAAAAATCAAGGCAATGAATCAGATTACCGAATATGCCGAAAAAATTGCCAAATTGCTTCACGACCGCAAAGCCGAGGATGTGATTTACAGTGTTGACCAGGCCTATTGGCTTGTGGTTTCGTTGCGTGCCAAGGAAAAACTCGCTGAGAGTTATCTGGAACTTGTCACCAACCTCGACAATGATGTGAAGAAGATGCTTGAGCAGGGTGTGGCAACCCGAGCCACCTTGCTCAGTGTAGATGTAAAGGTCAATGAGGCCAATGTTGCCCTCACCAAGGTAAAGAACGGATTGGTGCTTTCGCGCATGGCGCTAGCGCAGCTTTGCGGTGAGCCCCTTGATGAGCCAATGATTCTTGCCGATGAAGATCGCACCGACCTGGGAGTGGGGCTGCATCCGTCATCGGTTGACATGAAGCAAGTGTATGACCGCCGCAACGACTATAATGCCCTTGCCTTGGGAGTGAAGGTCTATGATGAGAAAGCCAAAGTGGCACGCAGCGAAATGTTGCCCACAGTTGCCGCCTTTGGTAGTGTTTATACCACTAATCCCAGCGTGTACAATGGTTTCAAGAACCGTTTTGACGTGAGCTACTCGATTGGGGCAATGGTCAAGATTCCAATATGGCACTGGGGTGGCTTGAGCAATAAATATAAAGCCGCTCTTGTCGATGCCAAGATTAAGCATCTCGAGATGGAAGAGGCAAAAGAAAAAATCGAGCTTCAGGTAAATCAAGCCAACTTCAAGTATCAGGAGGCCTATAAGACCTATGAGGCGACTAAAGCCAATCTCGTCAAGGCCGATGAAAACCTGCGAGTTGCACAGCTTGGCTTCCGCGAGGGAATGGCAACAAGCGACGACGTGCTTACAGCTCAAACCGCCTGGCTTATGGCTCACAGTGAGAAAATCGACGCCGAAATCGACGTGCTGATATGTGACGTTTATTTGTCGAAGGTTACCGGAAACATGAAATATTGATAATACAACTTAGATATGGAAAACAATAAAGAAGGCATGCAACCCGCTGCCGGGCAGGAGTCGGCAGGGTTCCCTACCTTTAACGAGGAGAAGAAAAGAGCCCAATCATCGCCGGGTGAGAAAGCTAATAACGAGAAGAAACAGCCCGAGGCAGAGGCTACCAAGCCTCTTGGCAAGGAAGAGCAAGAGAAGGCCGAAAAGGCAAAGCGTCGCAAGATACGCCAGGCCAAGCGTCTCTCGCTCATTGGTTCCATGCTCATCCTTGTGGCGGTTGTCGCCGGTGTGGCAATATGGGGTATCATTAATCTCAAGCCTGCCGATGTCACCATTCAAGGACAAGCCGACTGTGAGGTGGTGCGTGTGTCGGGTAAGTTGGCAGGACGTCTTGTGGAACTATATGTCAAGGAAGGTGACTATGTGCACAAGGGTCAGCGTCTTGCCAAGATTTACTCATCAACCACCGATGCCACTTTGACTAAAGCCAAGGAGATGAGAAATGTCGCTTCGAGCCAGAATGCAAAGGTAGAGCGGGGCACCCGCTATGAGCTTATCAACTCGGCGCAGAAGATGGTGGAGCAGGCGAGGTCGGCCAAGCAGCAGGCACAAGCTGCCGAGGAGATTACTCGCAAGACTTATGAGCGCGTCAACAACCTCTTTAACGAGGGGGTGGTGAGCGAGCAGAAACGCGATGAGGCCAAGGCTGCTCTTAATGCCGCAATCGCAACTGTGAGTACAGCCAATGCTGCCATGGAAGCTGCCGAGTCTCAATTGGAGATGGCTCGCAATGGTGCTCAGGCCGAGGATAAGGCTGCTTCAAAAGGCATGGAGAATGTTGCCCAGGCTTCGGTGCGTGAAGTCGAGGCCCTTCTTGAGGACAAGTATCTCATTGCTCCTTGCGATGGCGAGATTTCAAGCATCTATCCCCATTTGGGCGAGTTGGTGATTATGGGTGCTCCCATCATGACAATTTCTTTGCTCGAAGACATGTGGGCATCATTCAGCGTGCGAGAAGAGAAACTTAACGACCTTCCCATGGGCAAGGAAATTAATGTGATGATTCCGGCTCTTGGCAACAAGGAGGTCAAGATGGAGGTCTTCTATGTTCACGACATGGGCAGCTATGCCACATGGGGTGCGACAAAGGCCTATGGCGACTACGACAGCAAGACCTTCGAGGTTAAGGCACGTCCGGTAAAGCCCATCGAAAACTTCAGGCCCGGAATGTCGGTGATTTTAAAATAAAATGAGCCGTGATTACGAAAATCCACCTTGTTTTTTATAGGTAAGAGAGATTAGCATCTAAGATTACACTTGTGTTACGAATAATAGTTAACTCGATAATACGCGGATGGAAGCAGATGGCACGCAGGCCTATCTACATTTGTATGATGGTCATTGTGCCGCTTGTGAGCGCGTGGTTTTTTTTCGACTTGATGGCCGACGGAGTTGTCATGCGCACACCTGTGGGTATTGTCGACCTTGACAAGAGTGATCTCTCGCGCAAGCTCACACGCAACCTCAGCGCTTTTCCACAGGTGAGAATCGAGAAGACCTATGGCTCCTATCAGGAAGCCATCGACGCTGTTCAGAGCGGGGAGGTGTATGGCTTTTTCTTCATCCCGAGCGATTTCTCGCGCAATGCGTTGAGTGGAGGGAAACCCACGCTGAGTTACTATATCAATTACTCTTACTTTGCACCGGCATCAATGCAGTTCAAGGGCTTCAAGACCCTGTCGGTGCTTGCCAACGGGGGGATTGTGAGCAGTGTGTTGACAACGATGGGACTGCCAAGTGAAATGGTCTCGGCCACTCTGCAGCCTGTGGTCACTCATGTGCATGCCTTGAAAAATCCATGGCTCAGCTATAACTATTACCTCAGTAGCTCGTTTGTTCCATGTCTGTTGGCGTTAATAGTGATGCTCATCACGGTGTTCAGCATTGGCATGGAGTGGCATGCCGGCACCAGTCGCAACTGGCTGCGCACCGCCGACAATTCGATAGTTCTCGCTACCTTCACCAAGCTGTTTCCACACACTTTCATCTTTATAAATGTTGGCTTGTGGATACAGTACATGATGTATGTCAAGTATGGTTTCCCGTTGAACTGCAATCCTTGGAACATGATAGCCGCCATGGCTCTGCTCGTGGTGGCGTGTCAGGCTTTTGCCTTGTTCATCTGCAGTTTGGTGCCCAATTTCCGCTATGCCTCAACAATATGCACGCTTTTGGGAATGTTGTCGTTCTCATTCTGCGGCTTTTCACTGCCCGAGGAGGCGATGTACTCGTGGGTAGCTCCTCTTGGCTATCTCATGCCCATCAAGTATTATTTCTTGATAAGCATTGATCAGGCACTCAACGGCATAGATTTGTCTTACTCTCGCTATTACTATGTTGTGCTGATAGGTTACTGTCTGTTGCCGATAACCATGCTGTGGAAGCTCAGGAAAAATTGTATTGACCCATTCTATATCCCTTAGTGTGCTATGAATGAAGAAAAAGAGAAAGTAGGATGGCTGCGCAGCGTGGCGCTGACGATGAGGCAAGAGGTAAAGCACATCTTGCGCGATGAGGCAGTGATAATCTTCTTTGTCGTGCTTGCAATTGTTTATCCACCTCTGTATTCTCTCATTTACAACCCCGAGGTGGTGCGTGACGAGGCTGTAGTGGTAGTTGATGATGACCGCTCGGAGCTTAGCAGGCGATTTGCGCGTGACCTTGATGCCAGCCCCGACGTGTGGGTCAAGGACTATGTCAGTGACATGGACCATGCCCGCGACATGATGGCTCGCAAGCAGTGCTATGGCATTGTGTATTTTCCTGCCGATTTTGAAAACACCATTCGTCATGGAGGGCAGGGTCACGTGTCGCTCTACTGCGACATGGGAGTGATGATGCGATACAAAGCTATGCTCACGGCATTGACCAATGTGCAGATGGAAACCTGTTCGCGCCTGCAGAGTGAGAAGGTTGCCGGAATCATTAGTCTCGATGGCGGACTTGTCGAGAGCCGTCAGGTACCTCTTGGCAACACGTCGATGGGTATTGCTTCGGCAGTGCTGCCGTTTATCCTTGTGTATGTGTTGCAGCAGGGTATGATTCTTGGCATCGCCATGCTTCATGCCGGAAGCATAGGCCGTCGTCGTCGCAACCGGGGCATCGACCGCATCGATGAGGTTAAGGCCACGCCGGGGGCAATGCTCATTGGCAAGGCTATGGTACACTTGATTTACTATCTTGTTCCGGCTATTTTTGCGTTGCACATCGTACCTCTCATTTTCAAGTTCCCCATGAACGGCGGTTTCATGCAGCTCGTGTTGCTCATGTTCCCGTTCCTGCTTGCCTCTTCATTCTTGGGGCAGGTGTTGCGCATCTTTGTTTACAACAGGGAAGGTGTGTTCTTGGTTATAGCCTTCACCTCGCTCATCTTTGTGTTCCTCACCGGAATCTCGTGGCCTCATTACCAGATGGCTCCCTACTGGGTTGCCATCAGCCAGATGATTCCTGGCTACTGGGCTTCGACGGCTTATGTTCAGATGCAGGTGGGTGGCGCCACACTGGCACAGGTGGGGCACATGTACATTGCTCTGTGGATGCTTGCCGGCATTTATTTCGTGCTGGCCTATCTTGTTGAGATTGTTGTGCTGCGTCCTCGTTACAAGGCAATGCAGTTGCAGTCGGAGCTCGATCCCGAATATTTGCAACGTCATGTCCTGTACCAGCAGGGCGATGATGACCTTCTCAATCCCGAGTGGATAGGTGACGAGGATGAAGAAGAATGAATTTCCTGTCAAGCCTATTTTTTGACAGGGAAAATGCGGCATTAACCCGAAAATCTGTGTATTTTTGCTGAAAAATCAAGTTTTATGAAAAATATAGGTCGTTATAATATATATGTTTTGCTGGCTTTTGTTTCGCTTGTCGTTATGCCGCTCAAAGCGTGGGCACAGAACGATTCAACAAGCCGTTACCTGCTCATGCCATTGGTGTTTGACAGGCAGCAATCGGTAGGCAATCCTATGCCCGAGGTCGAAGGGCAAGGTCTCAAGCTCGACAACAGTTGGTTAGACAAGGCTCAGCAGCGATGGGGCAGGATTAACGAGTTGCGTTATCGCCTGATGATTGAAAACCCTGAGTTGGTGCGCTTTAACGAGGGCATGCTTCCCAAGCCCCCCAAGGAGGTAGTTATAGAAACCGATCCGTCGGCAACCGAACTCGTGGTGGAGCCCGAAAAGATTGACGGAGAGGCTTTTACACCTATTGACAGGCGCGAGATAAAGGTGCATAACTGGCTCCACACCTTTACCGGGAGCCTGCATGGCACCCAAGCCTACATCAGCAACAACTGGTATCAGGGTGGCGAAAACAACCTTAACTTGCTCGCCGACTTGCAATGGGATTGCAACCTTAACCAAAAGTTGCATCCTAACTGGCTGTTTAACAATAGTCTGCATTACAAGCTCGGCATCGCTACCGCCAAGGGTGACAGTCTGCGCAGCTATAGCATCAACGAGGACAACTTCCAGTTCAGTTCGCAATTAGGATATAAAGCGGTGAAGAACTGGTATTATTCGGCAACGCTCTTGTTCAAGACCCAGCTCTTTAATTCCTATGTCACCAACTCACGCAGCATGGCAGCTTCATTCCTCTCTTCGGGCGAACTCAACGTGGGTCTTGGTATGACCTACAATTATAAGGACAAGGATGGATATAAGGAACTAACCCTTTCCATAGCACCGTTGTCTTATAATATGAAGATTTGCCGCGACATCGTCAATATCGACCCCACCAAGTTTGGCATCGAAGCCGGAAAGCACACCAAGCACAGTTTCGGTTCCACGGTAGAGATGAAATTTGAATGGAAGATTACGCCCAGCATCAGCTGGAAAACAAGATTCTATGCGTTTACCGACTATAAATATGTGCAAGGCGATTGGGAAAACACATTCATGTTCCTTGTGAGCAGTCACCTTAGCACCCAGATTTTCACTCATCTGCGTTACGACAAGTCACGCCCCTGGGTCGAGAATTGGAAATACTGGCAGTTCAAGGAAATACTCAGCTTTGGACTTACCTATAAATTCGCCACCAAGTAACGAAGTAGGGTATTACACATACACATCAGCCCCCTCTCGGTCTCCCCCTCAACTTTTTTCAAACGATTAATGACGATTAAAAACAATTTCCTTAGATACAGGCAACGTAGCCATTCGGCTTTGGGTCATTAAGGACAATTGAATTACGTGGGACAGGTGGGACAAAAAGGACGGGTAGCCCCCTGTCGGTCTCCCCCTCAACTTTTTTCAAACGATTAATGACGATTAAAAACTATATCATTAGATGCTGGCAACGTAGCCATTCGGCTTTTGGTCATTAAGGACAATTGAATTACGTGGGACAGGTGGGACAGGTGGGACAAGTGGGACAAAAAAGGGTTTTAAGAGGTTTAAAAGTTTAAGAGTTTAAGGGTTAAAGAGAAAAAAGAATCAAATGAATCAGATGAATCAAATGAATCAGATGAATCACATGTGGGGTGGCAGAATGTCAAAGAACGCTTTTTGGCAAAAGTAACACTTTAATATATATAAGAACAACTTTAAAAAGTTTTGGATGCCGACAATAAAGGCTTAATCAAATTTTTGAGTACAGCAACCTTTTGTCAATGTAAAGTATGTGTGTCTGGCTTAAAAATAATTAGGGTAAAATGCCTTGGATTCAAAAAAAAATCTATAATTTTGTGATTGGTTAAACCTAAATGGGCATGTTATGAGACAGTTGATATTTGCTATATTGCTTGCAGTGGGAGCAGTGGCTGGCTGGGGCAAGACCGAGCTGCCCGAGAAGTCGGTGGTTATTGCCGGCTACAGTGAGGACGTGGCACGCGAGCGCCTTCTTGAAAGCGACCTGCAACCTTTGGAGGGAATATGGTACTATCCCAACGAAGACATGACGCTGACCATCGAGCGGTGGCAGCCCGAGCCGTCGCACAAGATAGGCTATCGACTGCTGCTCATCGCCAGCGACGACCTTGAGCTCCTTCCCGGCACAGTGATTGGGTACATCGAGGAGAGTGCTGTCGACAACAAGTTTCACCTGTGGCTATACAGTGAGCGCGACAAGGTTACCTTGAGCGGACCGCTGGAATGCGTGGCAACGCTTAACAAGGAAGCAACGTCGCTCACTTTCGACCCACGCCACTGGGAGGTGAAAGTGCGTGCCAACTTCGCCCGCTTCCTTCCAAGCCTGTTCCGTGGCATCTCCATCATCCCTGGCATTAAAGAGGAAAAGCTCCCCGTTGGCTTCAAGAAGATATTCCCTGCCGATGGCAACGGTAACAAGTTTGGCAGGGTGAGATACCTGTGATAAGAGAGCTGTAGCAGTTTATATAACAAGCCTTTAAGTTAAGAGTTATGAAAAACAGAATATTACTACTCGTACCAATACTTGCCTTAGTTGCCGTTGTGGCAATGGCAAGGACACGCACCACACAGTCGCAACTCAAGAACAGCACTCAGGTGGTGGAACAGCTGCCCGATGCCGCGGTGCCCGACTCGTTGTTGCGTTACATCGAGCCCAATGCCGTCACGCTCAAGGGCTTCAGCAAGAAGGCAAGTGACTCTCGCGAGTCGTTCTTTGTGACCAACAACACCAATCACCGCATCTCACACGTGCGCCTACTCCTGCGTTACTCACTCATGACCGGCGAGATGCTGCATGAACGCTTGGCAACGGTCGAGGTCGACCTCAAGCCCCGCGAGACAAGACTTGTGGCAATCAAAACCTTTGACCTGCAACGGCTCTTCTATTACTATGCGGGGCCCAAGCCACGCAAGAGTGCCACGCCTTTCAAGGTAGCCTTCAGGCTCGTGGGCTATGATATACCAGTAGGAATATAATGCCAAAATGGCACACAAATTTGATTTAAACTGAAAATATGACATGAAATGCGCCAACGTGGCACATTTTTATTTTATTTTGGGTAGTGGCATCTACGTTGCATAATAGAGAAGTGAACCCGCTACCGAGGTTGAGCACTTCGAGTTGAGGTTCAAATAAAACTAAACATTAACAACAAAAAAATTATAGGAGATTAAGATTATGTTACTTGCACGTAGAAATTCCAACTGGTTACCCGATGTTTTCAACGACTTCTTCGACACCGATTTCTTGCCAAAGGCAAGCACTACAGCACCAGCTATCAATGTGATTGAGAAGAAGAACGAGTATGACGTTGAACTTGCCGCCCCCGGCATGACCAAGGAAGACTTCAAGGTGAGTCTTGACGAGGACCACAACCTGGTGGTAGAGCTCGACAAGAAGGTTGAGAAGAGCGAGGAGAACAAGGAGGACAAGGACTGCGGACATTACCTGCGCCGTGAGTTTTCTTACACTAAGTTCCACCAGACTCTGCTCTTGCCCGACGACGTGAACCGCGACGCTATCAGTGCCACCGTTGAGAACGGTGTGCTCAAGGTTGCGCTGCCCAAACTTCAGCCACAGGAAATGAAGAAAGAGCGCACAATGATTGAGATTCAATAATCCCTAATCAATCATTAGGCGACAGCAGGTCATTAGGCGAATGAAAGTCGAAATTATAGGCAACAATAGCCCGACAAAAAATCATCCCTGCAGCTATTATGGCTGTGGGGATAATTTTTTAATAATTCCAAATCGGTCATTAGGATTCGGGATAAAGGGTGATTCTTACTTGAGCACGATGCTCTCAAGTACAGCCCTCAACTCTTCGTTGGTCATGGGGTCGCCCTTGATTTCGTTGGTGCTTGCAGTAATCTTCACTGTAGCGTCGGTTTTTGGGCCTTGAGGTGCGATAATCCAATAGGAGTTGCGGTCGTCCTTGCGCAAGACGCTTAGTTTGCCACCCTCAACGTTGATTTCCTCCACCTGCTTGTAGCCACCATCGGGACTCAGGTAATACTCCATAGCCTTGTCGTAGGCTTCGGTGTCTTCCTTGATGGTGATAAAATGGGAGAATTTTTCGCCTTCGTGCTTGATTTCAACATTGGTGTCTTCATTGGTTACCACTTCCCAACCCTCGGGCTGAATGATGGTAAAGTGAGCCTTCTCAATGGGTGTGCCCTTGATTTTTGGACCGCCCGCACACGAGTTCATTGCTACAACCGCAGCAACTAAAGTGAGTAATGCAAATAACTTTCTCATGTCGTTTTTTTTTGGATTTTAAAGTTAATAATTCTATTTATAAAGTGCTCTTGCTACATGTCAATTAATTGGGCTGTCACACCCTAAGGTTTGCGCTACAAAGATAATAAAAATGCTATAATAACGCAAGATTATCCATGAATTTATTACAAAAACGTTGTGTTTTTTAAAAAACATCAAGCGGTTGCTATTGGGCGGAATTGGTGAACCGATGTGCCTTTTCTTGAGCAAGTTTTGCATAATTGATGAAAAATATCTACTTTTGTAAACTGAACAAAACGAAACAAGAGCAAAATGGAAAAGAAAAGAACAAGGAGAACTAAGCTCAAGATAGCTCTATTGATAATAGCCGTCATCCTGGGTGTGGCTGCAGCAGTAATGACGATGACCAATCCCAGCAGCAACGACCATCTCAAGGTGGTGGCCGAGAGCCTTGACAAGTATGACATGTCGCAACTCGACCTTACTGAGGAGGAGATGGCGCAATACACTGCCTACATGAGTAGCGGAGGCAATGCCAACATTATGGACAAGGTGGTAAAGCCCTCGTTCACCGTTAAAGACTACGGTCTGTGGTCGGTGGGAAGTTTCAAGGGTAAGGATGTTACCTTTGGCTTCTTCAACAAGGTGGTGCTCATGGATGGCGAAAACATAGGCAGGAACCTGCTCGACCGCTCCGATTATGGCTCGGAGTCGACCGACTCGGTATCATAAGCACGCAACCAAACATCATTGATAACGATGAGCAATGCCCCTATACAACGAGCACTGCTGATGGTGGCAATCGCACTGTGTGCGGTTGCTCTGTGTTGTTGTGTGCGAGATAAGGATGCCGGAGGCAAGGTGCGTGACGACTTGCCACTGAACCGTCTTCATGACGGCGACCTGTTGTTTCGCTGCGGCGTGAGCTTTGAGAGTGGGGCAGTGGCAAGGCTCGACAGCGATGGCCGGTATACCCACGTGGGCATCGCCGTCAACGACAACGGTTCCTGGCGTGTGGTACATGCCGTGCCTGGTGAGAGCAATGACGGGGTGAACAGGGTGAAAGTTGAGCCGGTTGACTCGTTCTACCTCACCACGCGTGCCGTGCATGGGGCTGCCATGCGCTTGCGTGGCGTAACAGCGGCAGTGGCGGGGAATGCTGCACGCGAGGCACTTAGGCTTGCCCGGCGCGGCATCCTTTTTGATGACCGCTATGACTGGAACGACCACAGCCGGCTCTATTGCACCGAACTCGTGCAAGAAGCCTATAATGCGGCAGGAGTTGATCTTGCCGGTGGGCGTTCAACACTTGTGGTGCTGCCCTTCTATAAGGGCAGGGTGGTCTTCCCAAGCGACATCAGTGAGAACGACTCGCTGCTCATGGTTTTCAGTTTTTGACCCCACAAAGTGGCAAACGTCTCTATTGGCAAAGCAACAAGAGGAGGAAATGCGATTCAGGCATTACCTCCTCTTGATAATTTTGTAGCGTGATGGCCTACTTGAGAATCAATCGGAATGACTGGTCCTCGCTGCCGCCAATGTCGGTATCGTAGAAGTCACGTTTAGTGACTGTGGAGAGGGAAGGGGGGGAAAAGGGGAAAAAAGGGGGGAGAAAAAAAGACAGCCACGCATCACTGCGGGGCTGCCCTTACTTTAAAAGAATATTATGAAAAACAACAAAGGGTGTAATAAAAAGCCAACTATGAGCTGGTATCTATTATTTCAATTAATCGCTTAATGTCGAAGTCATCGCTAAGGTCATATTCTATATTGTTGTCCT
>CAMJZF010000028.1 GCA_946410125.1 uncultured Prevotellaceae bacterium
CAATGAGTGATATTATTTGCCTAATTGTCATGGAAATGTGCAAAAAAGGGAAACACTAAAACCGTGTCTCCCTTTAGTTTAACTTTACCGGCAATAATTATTTGCCTTTCATTGCATCGTTGATAGCCTTACCAGCTGCGTCTGCACCAGCCTTGATAGCCTTGTTGGCAGCCTCTTTGCCAGCCTCAACAGCCTTGTTGGCGGCATCTTTGCCAGCCTCAGCGGCCTTGTTGGCAACGTCCTTAGCAGCTTCTTCTACCTTCTTGGCAGCATCTTTACCTTGCTCAACAGTCTTGTCGGCAGCATCTTTACCAGCCTCAACAGCTTCACCGGCTTTCTCTTGAACCTCTTGGTTAGCAGCCTCTACACCCTCTTGAACCTCAGCGGGAAGAGCGTTGGCGGCAGAGTCAACAGCCTCGATAGTTGCAGAATCGCCAGATGCGGCCGAAGCAGAACCTTCAGTAGTGTTGTTGCAAGAAACGAGAGTCAAAGCAGCAGTAGCAGCGAACAATAAGAATAACTTTTTCATAAATACAATAAAAAATAAAGTTAGTGAATAAAAATTTAAATTAATAAATAAAGTAAGAATTTCCTCGAAAAATTTCTTAATCTCAGAAATTCGCCGTAAATTTACATCAAAATTTGAAAAACAAAAAAAATCAAGACATTTTTTTCAAAAAAAATGTGATTTTGTATTTTTTAACAAATTGATTGTTTTAACTTATTATCATTAAGAAATGGGACTTGTTTACATTATATTTATAGGCATAACCATAGCGAGTTATGTCGTTCAGCAATCGTTGAAAAGCAAGTTTGCCAAGTATTCCCAGGAACCGTTAGACATTCCACTCACTGGTCGTGATGTGGCGGCAAAAATGCTTCATGACAATGGCATTAATGATGTGAATGTAACGAGCGTCAATGGGCAATTGACCGACCATTATAATCCAGCCAATCACACGGTAAACCTCAGTGATGTGGTTTTCTCGGTAAATAGTGTTGCGTCGGCGGCAGTTGCAGCTCATGAATGTGGTCATGCCCTGCAGCACGCTAAGGGGTATTCTCCATTGAAATTACGCACTAAGTTAGTTCCTGTTGTAAGCTTTGCTTCAAGTTGGGTAACGTGGATATTGCTTGCGGGCATTCTGCTAATAGAAACGTTTCCCATAGTTTTGGAGATAGGAGTGGCGTTGTTTGCACTGACAACATTGTTCAGCTTTATCACTCTTCCGGTCGAGGTTGATGCCAGCCGTCGAGCGGTAGCATGGCTTGAAAGTACAGGAATAACACAAGGTGAGAAGACTCAACATGCTAAAGATGCATTGCATGCAGCTGCCTATACCTATGTGGTAGCAGCATTGAGCTCACTGGCTACATTGATGTATTATGTAATGATACTTGTAGGCCGCAGGAGTGATTAATTCATGACGGCACAAACTCGTGTTTTGACAAATTAAATTCACATTATCAAAATCAACAATAATTAAAGAACGATAATTAGAAAATGGCACAAAAACCATCAATTCCAAAAGGAACAAGAGATTTCTCGCCGCAAGAGATGGCGAAACGCAATTATATATTTGACACAATTAAGAAAGTATTTCTCCTTTATGGTTTCCAGCAAATAGAGACCCCGGCAATGGAAAACCTGTCTACACTGATGGGCAAATATGGCGAAGAGGGAGACAAGTTGTTGTTCAAAATCTTGAATAGTGGCGACTTCTTGAAATCGGCACCCGATGAATTGCTCGCGCAAAAAGACTATATACATCTTATAACTAAAGTGAGTGAGAAAGGTTTGCGTTACGATCTCACGGTGCCCTTTGCCCGTTATGTGGTTCAGCACCGCAATGAGTTGCAGATGCCGTTCAAGCGTTATCAAATTCAGCCCGTTTGGCGTGCCGATCGTCCTCAACGTGGTCGTTACCGTGAGTTTTATCAATGCGATGCCGATGTAGTGGGCAGCGACTCTCTATTTAATGAGGTTGAACTTGTGTCGATGATTGATGAGGTGTTTAAGCGCTTTGGAATTAATATTATCATTAAGCTCAACAATCGCAAGATTTTGAGCGGAATAGCCGAGATAATAGGTGCACCCGAGAAGATTGTTGACATCACCGTAGCCATCGACAAAATCGACAAGATAGGCCTTGACAATGTTAACCTTGAACTTGCCGAGAAAGGATTGTCACAAGAGGCGATTGACACTTTGCGTCCGTTGCTTACCCTTGCTGGTTCCAATGAGGAGAAACTTGCTACACTCGAGACATTATTAGCTTCATCGGAGGTTGGCAAGAAAGGCATTGAAGAGCTGAAATTTGTTCTTGACAATGCTGACTCATTAAAACTCAACAGCAAGGTTGAACTTGACGTGTCACTGGCTCGTGGCTTAAACTATTATACGGGCACCATTCTTGAGGTGAAGGCAGTAGATGTTGAGATGGGTAGCATTAGCGGCGGTGGGCGTTATGACAACCTTACCGGTGTGTTTGGCATGGATGGCTTGTCTGGCGTGGGCATCAGCTTTGGAGCCGACCGCATCTTTGATGTTCTCAACACGCTGGACTTATATCCTGCCGACACAATAGCAGCGACTAAGGTTATTTTCATTAACTTTGGCGATGTAGAAGCTCAGGCATGCCTTAAGCACATGTCACGACTTCGTGCCGCAGGAATTTCTTGTGAGCTTTATCCTGAGTCTTCCAAGATGAAGAAGCAGATGACATACGCTAACGCTAAATCAATACCTTTTGTGGCTATGGTTGGCGAGAGCGAACTTGAGTCGGGCACGATTTCCATTAAAGACATGACCACCGGCTCGCAAAACAATTACACGATAGAAGAAGCAATAGCTCTATTAAAATAGTTACCATGGCTAACATTTATGATAAACTGCTGCATCTGCCTTTGTTTCAAGGTGTCACCCATGAAAGGTTGGAAGAAATAATAGAAAAGATACCATTTCATTTTCTAAAGTTCCGCAGGGGTGACAGGATTATTTCGCGTGGCGACGATTGCACCCATGTGAGGTTTGTCATTTCAGGTAGAGTGAGAGTAGAATATGAGAGCAGGGCATTAAAGTTTAAGATTTCACATGAATTGGCATCACCCGAAGTGATTTCACCCGACTATCTGTTTGGTCTTGACACAAGCTATCCATTTAGTGTATATGCCTGTGAGGAGTGTGGCATTTTACAGGTTGCCAAGCAAGACTACATTACAATATTACATAGTGACAATGTCTTCTTGATTAATATTTTGAATTATCTCTCTCGCAATTCCCAAAACCAAAAGTCACAATTGCTCAACATTGAGAACGCTTCGGTTGTCGAGAGACTTGCCATGCTGGTAAATACATTTACTTCGCAACGTTCGCAGAACATAACTCTCTTATTCAAACAAAAAGACCTGTGCCGACTGTTAGGAGCTCGAAGGCCTGCATTTATGGGAGCGATTGATTATCTTATTGACAATAAGATAATAGAGATGCCTGATAATTCAACAATGCAAATAAAAGACCGTAAGTTGATGCTTGCTCTTCTTAAAGGCGAGATTTGATGAGTGAATCAAGCTATTTTAGGCGTGTTTGTTAAGTTAATAATATTATGTTCATAATGAAAAAGTTTTTATTACTATCGGTATCGGCGCTTGTCGCCATGTGTGCAGCAGCTCAATCCAATTGGGTAAGTGAAGTAGAAGGCATGATGGAAAATGGTGAATTCAAGAAAGCTGAGCTTTATATGAAATCCATGCCTAAGGACGTGAGAGCAGCCGAGGAGGTGCGCATCGACTCCCTAAACACCATCATGGGGCGAATTCGTAAAGACTTTACAATGACTCCCGAGGAGGGGATAAGACTAATTAGGCAAAAAATGCCCAAAGCTACCGATGCTCAAATCTCAAAATGGAAACGTGACCGCAAGATTGAGTACATGGTTATCGACGGCAAGGAATGGTGGTTCCGCAAGTCGGTTAGAAACTTGTGGTTACTTGCCGATGAGCTTAAAGAAAACCATGATAAGGACAAATGGGACACCTATAAAATACGTCGCAAGTATTACTTGGAAGCAATGCGGACTCCTGCCGATGCCAATGCATTGAGAGACTGGCGTCACGTTAACATCACTTTCAAACTTGATGTCAATGCCGACGTCATACCGGCAGGTGAAACCTTGAGAGTGTGGATGCCTTTCCCTTACGAGAACATGAGGCAAAAGAACATAAAGCTCGAGAGCAGCAATCGTCCTGTGACCATGAGCGAGGGTAGTAAGCATCACACCGTGTATATGGAGGCAAAAGCCGAGAAAGGCAAGAAAACTCATTTTGAGTACACTTTCAGCTATGATGTGGCCGAACGCCACATTGCACAACAAGACTTGGTGGCAATGATAGAGCCTTATAACAAGAACACAGCTGAGTATAAAGAATTTACTGGAGATTATCCTCCCCACATCGTTATTACCGACGACACTCGTGCCTTGGCTCGTGAAATTGTGGGTGAAGAGACTAATCCAGTTCTTCAGGCTTCTAAGATTTTTGACTGGATATCACTCAAGTATCCTTGGGCTGGAGCTCGCGAATATAGTACAATCAAGAATATGCCTGAATATGTCATGGCTAATGGCCATGGCGATTGCGGTCAAGTTGCTTTGCTCTACATTACTTTGGTGCGCAGTCTTGGCATTCCTGCACGTTGGGAGAGTGGCTGGATGATTCATCCCGATGAAGTGAACTGGCACGATTGGGCCGAAACCTACTTTGAGGGTGTTGGTTGGGTGCCTACCGATCAGTCTTTTGGCCGCAGTGCAGTTGACACACCCATGAACAGCTATTACACAACGGGTATCGATCTCTATCGCATGGCTTCTAATGAAACTATTGGTGATAAATTAAGCCCTGAAAAGAAATACATTCGCAGCGAGACTGTAGATTTCCAGCCTGGAGAGGTTGAGTGGCGCAAGGGAAATCTGTATTATGATACCTGGAAGTCGCATTTAACGGTTAATTCAATAGAAAAGATTAAATATTAAGATGTTATGATGTCAAATGCTAAAAGATTTCTGCTCTTGTCGTTAATGACTATTGTTGCAGTAACAGGTAGTGCCATGATTAACGTTCAAGGAATTCTTGACCGCTTGAAAAATCAAGTGGCAAATGATTCTCGCGTTGCTATATGGAACGTGAATGTGAATTACAAGACCATGAGCGTTGATGGTGAAGTTGGTTTTCAAGAGCAAAAGGACCTTATCGAT
The DNA here is from genome assembly GCA_946410125.1 of uncultured Prevotellaceae bacterium. GTDB lineage: Bacteria > Bacteroidota > Bacteroidia > Bacteroidales > Muribaculaceae > Sodaliphilus. The sequence continues at coordinate 5,253 of CAMJZF010000028.1, forward strand.
TCTGAACTGGACAAGTTAAAGGTGAACCTGAAAAACAACATAAAAGTGCTTTCAGCATCAATTCCCGCCAACAAAAAGTGGGCAATAGTGAAACTCTCGATTGCCACACTGCGGTGTGAACCCAAACATTCGGCAGAAGTTGCAACTCAAGGTATTATGGGAATGCCTTTGCGTGTCATCGAAAAGGCAGGCGACTGGTATCGCGTTCAATGTCCCGACCAATACATTGCATTTGTTCCTGAGAGTTCTATTTTATTTGTTACCGATGAGAAGATGCACGATTGGAATGAGTGTGACCGATTTATTGTTACCGTCTATGACGACCGTTTGGTGACTGAACCAGGTGGTGATGAAACTGTCACTGATTTGGTTATGGGCAACATCCTAAAATGTGAAGCAACTGCTGGCGAGTGGATTAAACTCTCTACTCCCGATGGACGCAGTGGATGGGTAAAATCTTCGAGCGTCGAGAATTTCAAAACTTGGGCACAACAGGATTTAGACTTGAAAAAAATAGAGAAAACCGCTAAACGCATGATGGGCTCAAGCTATCTGTGGGGCGGAACGAGCACCAAGGTGACCGATTGTTCCGGTCTGGTGAAAGTGAGCTATTTTTCCAATGGAATTATCCTCCAGCGTGATGCCTCGCAACAAGCATTGACTGGCAAGAAAATACCGCATTGGAAAAATGCTCAATTGGGCGATCTCCTGTTTTTTGGCAACAAGGAAACTCGCCGTGTTACTCATGTGGGCTTATACCTGCATGATGGCAAATACATTCACTGCTCAGGACAAGTAAAAATCAATGACCTTAATCCAGATGCTCCTGACTATCTTTATAGCCCACTTTCCATAAGCCGCATTGATGGCATGATTGGCACCAAGGGCATTGTCTATGTGCGTGACCACTCTTGGTATTTCATTGAAAAAAAATAATTAACTAAAATATAATAATATGAATCGAAGAAAATTTTTAGTGGGAACTGGCTTGGGGCTGATAGCTGCCTCGGCTCCCATATCAATCTCGGCTAAAGGTAAGGCAACCAAGAAGGTTGCGAAAACCGGGCGTCTTAACCTTTCGTTTGCTCCTTATGAGCTCAAGTTGCGTCATGCTTTCAACCTGGCGCGTTACAGCCGCACCACAACTCCCGACGTTCAGGTGCAGCTGGAATATGATGGCATTATTGGTTATGGTGAGGCTTCAATGCCGCCTTATCTTGGCGAATCGGTAGAGAGCGTAACCAAGTTCTTGAGCAGTCTTGATCTCTCTCAGTTTAACGACCCCTTCTGTATAGAAGATATATTGAGTTATGTCGACAGCGTTGCTCCCAATAATCGAGCTGCTAAAGCGAGTGTTGACATTGCCCTTTATGACTTGCTTGGCAAGATTATGGGGCAGCCTTGGTATAAGATATGGGGATATAATCCCGCTAAGGCCCCTGTGACCAGTTTCACCATTGGCATCGACACCGAAGAAGTTGTTCGCCAGAAAGTAAAAGAAGCCGCACCTTACAAACTGTTGAAGGTTAAGATGGGTCTGGACAATGACAAGGAGACAGTAGAGGTTATAAAGAGCATGACCGATGTGCCCATCTGCGTCGATGTCAACCAGGGATGGACCAAGAAGGAAGAAGCTCTTGAAATGTGTTACTGGCTAAAGGAGCGTGGGTGTATCTTTGTGGAACAACCTTTTGACAAGACAATGATTGACGAGACGGCTTGGCTTCGTGAGCGCTCGCCACTGCCCATTATCGCCGATGAGGCTTTCCAGCGCCTCCCCGACATAGTGAGGTTTAAAGGTGTTTATGACGGAATCAATATCAAGCTCATGAAGAGTACAGGACTTTATGAAGCTCACAAAATGGTCACACTTGCAAGGGCTCTCGACATGAAAGTGATGATAGGCTGTATGACTGAGACTTCATGCGCCGTTACTGCCGCTGCTAACCTTGCGCCAGTGGTTGACTATGCCGATCTTGACGGCAACCTGCTTATAGCCAATGACCGTTTCAGTGGAATGACAGTGGAGAATGGAAAAATCACTCTTCACGACGTCCCGGGCATCGGCGTTAAGCTCATCAAATAATTTTTGACCCATTCTGGAATAATTAATTGAGGAAAATGATGTGTTTATTCCTCGATTGAAATTACGGTAATGCACCAAACAAAGAGAGTGTGCCGCTTTGGGTTGGCACACTCTCGTTTTTTCAATGCTTATATATCTTTTGTGAGATTAATCTTCAGCGTCGGCGAGGTCAACAGCGCGGTAAACTTTCTTGCCTGTAGTGGTGATACCTGTAATGAACATCACCTTGTCGCTTTCCTTGTCGCGCATGATGGCGTTGTAGATGTCCTCAACCTCATCCTGATTGTTGACACGCATGTTGTTGATGTCGGTAATGATAAAGCCGTTGCCAATACCTGCGTCTTTGAACTTGCCATCTTTTATCCCGCTCACCTTCACACCATTGCTGATGCCAAGCTCTTCTTTCTCCTCGGAAGTGAGAGGGGTGAATGCGCAGCCAAGTGAAGTGAAGTCGCTGCTCTTAGTAATGCGGGTGGTTCCCTGGTCATTCTTGAAGGTGACGTTGGCAGTCTTTAGCTTGTTCTCGCGATAGTACTTGATGGTAGCCTTGTCGCCAGGACGCAGTTTGCTCATTTCCTCAAGCATCTGTGCGCCGTTCTTGATGTTGGCTCCATTCAGCCCTACGATAACGTCTCCCTCACGCAGGCCGGCCTCTTTGGCTGCACTTCGGTCATTCACCTTATTAATATATATACCCTCGGTAGTGGCAGTGATGCCATTTTCTTTTGCCTTCTCGTCATCAAGTTCGGTGAAAGAAACGCCAAGCACTGCGCGCTGAACTGTGCCATACTGCTTGATGTCGGTGATGATTTTCTTCACTACCGATGATGGAATGGCAAACGAGTGGCCTGCATAGTTGCCGGTTTGCGAATATATCATGGTGTTGATGCCAATAAGCTCGCCTTCAACGTTAACAAGTGCGCCACCGCTATTGCCGGGGTTTACTGCTGCATCGTGTTGGATAAACGATTCAATACCCACATTGTTGCCCTTGTTGATGCCACGAGCCTTGGCACTGACGATACCCGCAGTCACCGAAGAGTTCAAGCCAAATGGATTTCCTACTGCCAGAACCCATTCTCCCACTTTTACGTCGTCGCTGTTGCCAAAGACGATTGGGCTGAGTTTGGTAGCCGAAATCTTGAGCAATGCGATGTCGGTGTTGGGGTCGGTGCCCACAACGCGAGCGTTGAACTTGCGGTTGTCGTTGAGGGTTACCTCCAGTTTCTCGGCACCGTCAATCACGTGATTGTTAGTAACGATGTAACCGTCCTCACTGATAATTACGCCCGAACCCGAGCCTTTTTGCTGCGGTTCCGACTTCTGCTGTGACGGTTGTTGCTGTTGCTGGCGACGTTGTGAACCTCCTTGGTTGCCAAAACCAGGACCAAAGAAAAACTCAAACGGATCGAAGTCGTTGCCATAGAACTGTTGCTGGCGTGGAGTGACAAAAGACTTGATGCTCACTACCGAGTTGATGGTGCTCTCGGCTGCACGTGTAAAGTCGAGTGCGTTGCTGTAGCGTCCCTGAACCGGTGTGACGCGTGTTGAGGTTTTTACTATTCCATCGTCCTTAACCTCTGTGGTGTTTTCCTTCGACTGGATATAGATGTCCCTGATCTTTTCTACTCCCGATGTGGCAAGTAGGGTAGTTGCCGAGCCAAGAACTGAGGCGGCAACCATCATTAATGCGATTTTTTTAGTGTTTGTCATAATTCTTATTTGTTAAAATTAAAGTCTAATTTAATTGTTCAATCGTTAAAATTAACTTTTGAAATTCAAACGTAAAATTACTTCCAAATATTACAAAAACAATACCATATCGCTATTTTTTAAACTAAATTAAGAGCAAGTGAGCCACTTTTTTGTTTCTTTAATATTGAATGTTTTAATCATTAACCATGATGACATTTTGTCAAAATTGCAAAATTGCCAATTTTGTTATAATTTTGCACCCCAAATAACATGAGGCAATATGTGGATTTTGCTGGCTGTAATATCATCGATAAGCTTGGGGTTCTTTGATATCTTCAAAAAACTCTCACTTGAGCGCAACAATGTGTTTGTTGTGTTGCTCATCAACGTGCTGTTGTGCACGATTATTGTCAGTCCGCTCACCATTATGTCGCTTGCCGGCAATGAGTCGTGTGCGCTTTCTGCCCACGGTCATGTGTTGATAGCATTAAAGTCACTGATTGTCACCATCTCGTGGCTGCTTGGCTTTGCCTCAATGAAATACCTGCCCTTGAGCATCAGCGGTTCCATCAATGCGGCGCGTCCCATCCTGGTGCTGTTTGGGGCGATAATGCTCTTTGGCGAGCGTCCCAATTCCATCCAATGGCTTGGCATCATCTTGGGCTTCGTTTCTTTGCTGTGGGTGGGCTTCATTGGCCGTAAAGAGAAAGCCGAGAAAGGTCTTGGCATCTGGATAGTCTTTGGCATACTCTCAATAGCCCTGTGGGCAGCGAGCGGTCTCTACGACAAGTGGCTTATAGTCAACTGCTACACGCCACTTGCCATCGAGGCATGGTATCCATTCTACCAGACCGTCATCATGATAGCCATTGTGGCGGTGGAGCATTACCACAAGCGCAGCATCGACCGTTTCCACTGGAACAAGAACATAATTGTCATCTCGGTGTTTATAATCATTGCCGACCTTGCTTACTTCTATAGCCTTTCTTATCCCGAGTCGCTCGTGTCGATAGCTTCGATGATACGCCGTGGCAGTTCTCTTGTTGCTTTCTTCTATGGCATCGTTGTTCTAAAAGAAAAGAACCTGCGCCTCAAGATAATCGATCAGATAATCCTTATCGCAGGTATGACTCTTATAATAATAGGAAGCCTGAATTAATGCATAATGCTCAATGCACAATTCCTTGGCCACTCTTAGCCACTCTTAGCCACTCATAGCCACTCATAGCCACTCTTAGTCCCTCCTAACTGGTATCTTTTCCACTCGTTTCTGGTGCCGTCCTCCCTCAAATTCGGTCGAGAGGAATGTCTTCACCATTTCCAGGGCTTCCTCATTAGTTACGAAACGGCCTGGCATGGCGAGCACGTTGGCATCGTTGTGTTGTCGGGCAAGCTTAGCCAGTTCGGGCAGCCAGCACAGCGCCGAGCGTATTCCTTGATGCTTGTTGAGGGTGATGTTGATACCCTCGCCACTGCCACACACGGCAATGCCGGGGTAGCACTCGCCATTCTCCACCGCCAATGCGCAGGGATGGGCAAAGTCGGGATAGTCGCAGCTCTCCTCACTGTAAGTGCCAAAGTCTTTATACTCGATGTTGTTCTCCTTGAGATATTCAATCACTGCCTGCTTGGTGGCAAAGCCGGCATGGTCGCTGCACAACGCAACGGGTATGCCTGGTTTTAAGATGTTAGTCATATTTTTCTCATTTATTAGTTTGTCATATATCTTGTCAAATTTCTCCCTAATTGCCTTAGGGTCGTGCAACAGCTGGCGAAACTCCTGCAGCCGCTTGGCATTGGCCGACTCTGGAATCCACAGCTTCAAGTAGCCGCCGTCGTCATATTTTTCGCCCATGTGCTCCATGAATCGGCGGTAGTTCTCCTCACGGTCAAGACCTGGGTAGTGCTTGAACGAGAACTGTATCGTGCGGCGCACTATCGTGTCGCCGTCAATTTGGCGGTCGGCTTCGGCCACCAGCCGGCCGTAGATGGTGCGTGGCTCATGGTCGCTCGATGCGCGGTGATCTTCGGCAGCCTGGGCTATGGTTTCAATCTGCTCTGCAGTGAACCATTTGCGCAGGCGAGAGTCTTCACGAATAATGCGCCCGCTCTCGGTGTGATGCACCTTGCGGCCCACTTCGAGCCCCAGGTCATGGTAGGCGGCTGCCACCATCAGCATCGAGCGGTCGGCAGTGGGGTAGTGCTGTGCCAAGTTCTGGCTCTCCTGCATTACATAATGCACGTGGTCCCGCCTGTGACCCGCGTCAAAGTTGTCGTAGCGTGGCACGATTTCACGCTCCAGAAACTCAGCTATTTCATTATATCTGTCGTTGTTTTCCATTTAAACAATAATCGTTCATTAGCATTTATGATAGACCTATAATTTTTTACCTTCTGTCGCCTAATGGCGATTTGGGTTTAACCCGTCAATTATTCGCTGTGCGGTGTTGCCGGCACAGTCTTTGTCGGTAAGTATCTGAGCCATGTGGCTGTAACCTTCCAGCATGAGCTGGCGCTCACTGCCGTCGGCAAGCAGCTTGCAAAGCCACTGGTCCACGCTGTCAACGGTGCAGTAGTGCATCAGCAGTTCGGGGATTACTGCCTTGTCGGTAATGAGGTTGGGAAGGGTCACATATTTTCCCTTAATGAGCTTGCTGTAAAACCAGTACACACGCTTGCTGCCGTTCATGCGATAGCACGCTAACTGAGGCGTGCCAAGGAGCGCGGTTTCAAGCGTCGCGGTGCCCGATGTCACCAGTGCCACCCGCGCGTTGCGCACCAGCTCAAACGTCTGGTCGCGCAAGATGGGTATGCCGGCGCCTCCCATCACTTCTTTATATAATGAGGTGTCGATGCTCGGAGCTCCGGCTATCACTGCCTGGCAGTCGCTGTGGCGACGGGCGGCGGCAAGCATCGTGGGCAGGTTGTCGCCAATCTCTTTCCTCCGTGAGCCTGGCACAATGGCAATAATGGGGAGGTCAGGGTCAAGACCATTGGCACTGCGGAACTCGCTGCTCTCGCGCATGGTCTTCACTGCCACCCCAATTTCCTTTACCGTTGGGTTGCCAACGTATTCCACCTCATAGTCGTGCTTACGGTAGAACTCGGTCTCAAAGGGCAGTATCGAGAACATGCGGGTCACATAGCGCTTGATGTCCTTCACGCGATATTCTTTCCACGCCCACACCTTAGGAGAGATAAAATAAAACACAGGGATGCCCTGCTCGCATGCCCATTTCGCCATCTTTAGGTTAAACGAAGGGTAGTCGATAAGGATTAGCGCGTCGGGGCGGCACCTGCTCATCGCCTGCTTAGTGCGCTTCATGAAGCCAAGGATGCTGCCCAAGTGCTTCAGCACCTCGATAAATCCCATGAAAGCCATGTCGCGATAGTGAATCAACGGCTCTTTCCCAGCGCTGCGGGCCATAATGTCGCCGCCCAGAAACTCGACCTGTGCTTCGCTGTCACGCTCCCTCAGGGCATCAATCAACGCCCCGCCGTGAATGTCGCCCGATGCCTCACCGGCTATAATAAAATATCTCATCGTGATAATCGCTAAATCATTTTACAAAATTACAAAAAATATTTTATCATACCATATTTTTTACACATCTACAATCCACACCCGTCCACCAAGTGTCACCTTTCTCAACGCATTGCACTGTCTCATGCAAGATACATCGTATAACCCGAATCGGTCATTAGGATTTATGATAGAACAGAATTTATTTTGAGCAGATTGTAAAGTGATTGCCGAAGACATAGCGGGCTATGACAAGGCAATATCTGCAACAAGATGCCAAAAATGCGATTAAGCGAGAGAAAGTTGAGCTTGCTCATTACCTTCCGAGCGTGAGCATTTTAGCCAACAATAAAACTGTTATAGCATAAATAGACCTAAAATCATGACCTTCTGTCGCCTAATGACTGATTCGGGTTGAATGCTAATCTAATAGTTACGGAGAATGTTATATACTAAAATAATAACCACTCTTAACATTGTTTATTTTCGATGGGCTCAATTTTGACCCACACATGCCTTATATTTGCAACCTGAATGATTGCAAAGGCAATTTTTTTGACTTTTTCCCAACCGCCCCAATTTCTTTTAGAAATTGAGCGGTGGTAGAAAAAATTTCATTACCTTTGCAATTCATAGGCTGGGATTTTTCACCCTTGCCACCGGCAAACGACCACTTAACTTATTAAGATACAACAAACTCCCCTGTAGTATATGAGCTTTGGTCGGCTCGCTGGGCTACAGCGGAGTTTGTTTTTAAGATATATGCTTGACGAGTTCCATACAATTCGTAATCATCGACAGTATAAAAGCTTTTTTAAAAAATTGTTTTTATACTTTTATGATTAGCACCACTAAATTATAAAAATTATGGCAACTGTTGAGAAAGACATAAAAGAGCAATCGGCCAAGATCTCTAAAGCTCGTAGAGTTATCAAGAAAAAAGCAGAAAATCTTGATGATAGAGTCATTACGCCAGCGCCATTAGCAGAAGGGACATCTTGGCGTGATTTGGTTTTTTCTAGTCCTGAGAAAACGATTCGTTTAGCAACAGTATTTAGTGGTATCGGAGCTATTGAGCACGCCTTTCAAAGACTAAACCTTAAACATAGAATAGTGTTTGCTGGTGACATAGACGCTAAATGTAAACAAAGTTATTTCGCAAATTATCATATTTCTGAAGATAATTGGTTTGATGACATAAGGTGTTTTGATGCTTCGAAGTATTTCAACCAAGTAGATTTATTAGTAGGAGGTGCACCATGCCAAGCCTTTTCTATGGTCGGAAGAAGACTGGGATTTGAAGATGCGAGAGGAACTCTTTTTTATGAATTTGCTCGCATTGTGAAAGAAACTCAGCCCAAAGTCTTTATCTTTGAAAACGTTAGAGGTTTACTAAATCACGACAAAGGAAGGACATGGAGGATTATCCACGACATATTTGAAGAATTGGGATATGATGTTAAATTCCGTGTATTGAATAGCTGCGACTATGGTATTCCGCAACATCGTGAACGAATTTACTGCATAGGCTTCAAAGATAAAACTGAGTTTCAATTTCCTGCACCTATAGAGCTTGAATATAAGATGTACGATTTCCTAGAGGATTTCATAGACTCTAAATACTTCTTGCGTGAAAAAGGTGTTAAATTTGTAACAAGCCACAAAAACAGAGAAAAAAGTTACACTCAAATCAATGGTGAAGTTCAATTATGTCAAAAAAGAAACCAACAATTCAACTGGCATGGAGATTTCGTTTATCACCCAGATTCATCATTGACCCCAACTGATGAGTCATTCGATGAATTTATTTTCGATGTTAGAGACGTTGAAGAAAAATATTATCTTTCAGAAAGAGTTGCTCGCTATGTTCTCGCTGAGGGTACTAAAGGTTTTAAGACCTCAACTGAAACCGATTTAGACGTAGCACGTCCATGCACCGAGCCGGAGTCGACAACTGTGTTACACATAAAGGCCGTATTAGAAAACTTACTCCTCGTGAATGTCTAAGACTGATGGGATTTAGGGATTCTTTCAAAATTGTAGTGTCCGACACATCTACATATCAACAAGCAGGAAATAGTATTGTTGTTGATGTCCTTATTGCAATTCTCAAACAATTAGATATAACAAAATATGGAACCGAAATATAAAGACATTTTAAAGCGTTTGGGCTACGACCAAATGGTATGCGATATTTTTGCTAATTGGGAAAATGTTAAAGATGAGATTCTTGTTTCTGAAAGAAAGACGGGAACGGGCAATGGAACGATTCACGTTTTTTTAGGTGCAGCAGACAGCGATTTGAGGAAAGAATTCCCTAATTATTACATGGCTGTTGAAGCAGGAGAAGACACAGCAATCCATGCAGTACCAGTTAAGCATTATTTTGTAGCCTCGAATCTTATAAGTATGCTTGGCTATGTGTCACAATATCATTTTCATAAGCAAGAGTCTTTCGAAAATGAAATTAAGGACATTTTACGCTTAATTGATTCCAATTCATCAAATGGTTTGTTAGAAACATCATCATTATTTAAATTGTCAACAGGTTCAAACAAACTACGACCATATTTTAAGCAATTTGATAGCAATGGTGTTTTCACGAAATTAGTTAGGAAGTTACTTCTTCCTAACTCTGCATACAAAATATACTTGCTAAAAAATAGTTCAACAAATCAGTACTCAGCGTTTTGGCTTATAGGATTTGATGATTTATCTAATTTTGAAGCCAATAGTAATGCTGACTTGATTAAGTCTCAAAAAACGACTAACCAAGAATTCAATACGCAGCAAATCATTTACTATGGTGCGCCGGGTACAGGAAAGTCGCACGCTATTGAGGTCGCAACCGAGGGGCAAGATGTGATACGCACGACCTTCCACCCCGATAGCGATTATTCAACTTTTGTCGGAGCATACAAGCCAACGACAAAAGAAATCCCCATGCGTGATGTGACCGGCAAGGTCATCATCGAGAACGGGAAGCAGGTGACTGAGAACCGCATCGTATATGAGTTTGTGAGCCAAGCATTCCTGCAAGCCTACGTAGGAGCGTGGGAAAAGTTTGCGGCCAATGGCGACCAGCCACAGCCGCAGTACCTTGTGATTGAGGAAATCAACCGCGGCAACTGCGCACAAATTTTTGGCGACTTATTCCAATTGCTTGACCGCAACAATAAGGGTTTCTCGGAATATCCCATTAAAGCCGATGCCGACATGAAGAAGCAACTTAACCGGCTATTAAAAGGATTGACTATTGAAAACCCCGATAAGATCAATGCTCTTTATAAAGGCAAGGACATTATGGGTCAAGTGCTTGATGGCGATATCTTGTTGTTACCAAGCAATCTATACATTTGGGCAACGATGAACACAAGCGACCAATCACTTTTCCCCATCGACAGTGCATTCAAGCGTCGCTGGGAATGGCGTTATGTTCGCATCGATAACGCACATAAGGATTGGAAAATCGAAGCTAATGGCAAGAAATATGATTGGTGGGACTTCCTTGAGAAAATAAATGCTATAGTTGGAGAAACAACCAGCAGCGAAGACAAGAAATTAGGATACTTCTTCTGCAAGACTCCCAATGGAATCATAAGTTCAGAAACCTTTGTGAGCAAAGTCATTTTCTACCTTTGGAACGATGTGTTCAAGGACTACGAATTTGAAGGTGATGTTTTTAACGATGAGCCAATAGAAGGCAAGACTAACAAATTAAGTTTTGACAAATTCTATCTAACCGATGCTACTGGTAAGACAGTAGTTAACGAGAGTAAAGTTGATGTGTTCCTCACCAATTTGGGCGTAAAGTTTGATGATGGCGAAGAAGATGAGTTGGATAATAACGATGAGAACAATGAAGCTAAGAGGAACATTGCAAATAGGCTGTTACTCTCCGTTGCATTCCCTGATGGCTCAAAGTTTGATACAGATGATGGCTTAACCCACTTTGCTGTGTATTATGAGTCAATAAAGAAGATTGGGGTTGAAAGGGTTGAGCCTATTGCAGCCGCTTCAAAGTATCATAGATTAAAAAGACCTGTTATAAGCAAGGAACGTTTTCCAGAAATTGAAGAAAGTAATCGTTATTCCTACGAACAATTAGGCGAATACTTCCTTATAAAAGGTATGTCAGAGGACACATACATAAACATCCTAAATCTCTGCAATGAACAACTCAATCTTGGCATAGACATAAAGTACAAGGAATAAATGAGAATCTTTATTGAGGAATATCAGTATGATGTCGCAAAGGTTAAGGATGTCCTATACGGCATAGATGCTCTCGAAAGCATTGAGGGCAAGGTATCAATTCACTATGTGGGCTATTACTACAATACCCTGCTTCGTGATTGTGTCTTTATTCTTCCCAAAGTTCTGCTCAAAGATAAAGATGGGCAGGAACTCGCCTTCGGCAAATACAAGCCCGAAGACATTGCCAACCTTGACGTGAATAATCCGCTAGATAAAGCAGAAAAGGACTTCATATACAAGTTTGCGGTGTGGATTTACCGTGCGATCTCGGTCTATAAAAACAGCCGAGACACCGACACAAGCATCATCTACCACACGCAAATCGCACAGATGGGGCGCGGTCGCCGCCGATTGAGCAACACTTATCTCGACATCCTGTTACAGTTGTTGCAGTTCAACCGCGACAACCAAGACTTTTTCTTATTCATTCTGAAGAACCTGCATTCGGGCTTGAACAAGATAAACTGGACTCGCACCATCAGCCGCGAAACGGCCATCGTGCAGGATAACAGTCCCATTTATCTCAATCCAATTAACAAGAAACGACAAATCAACTTTGACGAGGAACTACTTGTTATCTTCTTCTCGATACTCAACCACATCAGCCAGCGCTACGGCTTCACAGCCGATATTAACTGCAACTTCGAGTTGATACAAAGCAAACGCTTTGAGCACTACCTCAAAGGTTATGGCTTGACGCGGCTGAGACAAATCAAGTATAAATATTTTAGCGACAAAGCGCTGGAACTATGGAGGCTATGCTTCGCATTCTTCGATGAGTCGCGCCAAGTGTTTATCAATACCGCAAAAAAAGAATACCTGCTTGTCAAAAACTTCTACATCGTCTTTGAGGCCATCATCGACGAACTCATCGGCGACACTCCTTTGCCCGACGGCATGGACAAGAAGCAAGACGACGGCAAGATTGTCGACCACATCTATACCGCCAAGAGTTTGATTGAGGGCGACACCGGCAATACTTACTACATCGGCGACAGCAAGTATTACAAAATGGGCCATGAGTTGGGCAAAGAGTCCATCTACAAGCAGTACACTTATGCCCGCAACGTCATCCAGTGGAATCTGGACTTGTTCAACGACCCGAATAGTCCAAACCCGAAAGTCAAGCTGCGCGACGACGTGACCGAGGGGTACAACATTATCCCCAACTTCTTTGTTTCGGCAAAGATGAACGAGCACTTTGACTACACCAGCGATGACATTGAGAAGACCGACCGCCGTCACAACCGCCACCGTCAAACGCACTTCAACAATCGCTTGTTCGACCGCGACACTTTGCTGCTGTTCCACTACGATGTGAATTTCTTGTTCGTGCTGGCTCTCTACGCCCGTAACAATTCTGGGCAGAAGATGGCCTGGAAGACCAAGATGCGCGACCGCTTCCGCAAGGAAATTCAGGACTGGTTGCAAGACGATTATCAGTTCTACGCCATGCGAGCCCGTCAGGGCGTTAACGCCAAAGAGTATTTTGAAAGCCACTTCCGAGACATTCTCGGAAAGGCCTTCACACCATACATTGACGAAGAAATCTATTCGCTCGCCCTTGACAAAGCGGACGAACCCGATAATCAAGCACTGCTTGCAGAGTTGAGGAAATATTTCTTCGTAGAGAAATGTGATCTCGGTGAAAACCCCGATGAGGTATTGAGTGTAGCAGCAACCGGCACTCAAACCGTCGTCAGTCTCCCCGATAAGGACGGAGTTCTCATGGTGATGATGGAAAACTACGATGCGAAATGTGTCAATTTCCTCAACAACGGGAAAATCGCCATTGGTATCAAATATACCCTTGATACAATGGAAATTGTTGAGAACCTCGGTAGCATCAGCTACATCTTATTCCATCATAGGAGCAGCGATGGCCAGCACTTATTTCAACTCAAAGGCGATTGTATCGTGAAACCAGGAACAGAAGTCGAGGAAGAACGATACAAGAATGTGAAAACAACCGAAATGTATATCATCGCCGACATTGAGCCGCCTGAACTTGACAGCTCGCAACTGCGAAGTAACGTAAAACCATTTACACCTCAAACGCGCTACGACGCTCAATTCGCCAGGCTTGAAGAATTGTATCCGCAATAATGGACGAAAGCTCGGCGAGTCTTATTAAAGACTTCCCTTTAGCCGTAAACCTGCTTGCCTACATGCGCTGCTTCCTAGAATGCGTTAGGGATGGTGTGCCCACAGACAACAACAGCAACACGTATCGTTACAAAGACCGCAGTGTTCAGCTAGGAACATCTGACAAAATCACCGAAACGGTTAAGGGGGCAATGCGACCACACTTCCGCAAAGGCTATTTCAAACGCCTTTCATCTGAGTTCTACACCAAGAAACGAGGTCTGATTATCTTTGTTTCTGAAACGATGGTCAATGCTAAAAGTAAAACTGTTGAGATGTCGGACGATAGGGAGAAAACAGAAGATTTCAAAAGTATCAAATAATTATAAACAAGTTATTTTTTTCTAAAATTCAATAATCTATGAACAAAGCAATAGTTTTCATTTTGGGCATCGTAACTGGAGTAATTCTCACGATTGCATCGTTGTTTATCATTGTAAAAGTAACGAGACCAAATCAAGAACCGGAAAAAGGAATCTCAAATGATGGAATTACTCTGTTTGATAAGCCTGGAAACATTATCACGGCTAATAAATTCAAGGTTATGCAGGTTATCCCAAACGGAGCGCTTGCCCATTCAGAAGAAACACAATATGGTTTTTCTGAGTTTATTGGTCCAGTTGTTCTTTTCCTTTCTGATGGACAAAACACATATTACGATGACCAGATCATTACGGTACCCAAAGGGATGCAAGTCAAGCAGATAGGTACGTATCAGTACGAAACTAAAATGGGATATAAAACCGTTCCTATTGTTCAAATTATGGAATAATCTTAATTGTTATGCTGCCCTTAATCATTATGGGTTGTGTGGTAGTCAAAGAAACCGCCGAGATGATGATGGTTTGCTTTTCATCGGTATAGCTGTCGTTACCTCTCACTATCTTTTGCTCCCCCAATTTTTGATAATTAATGGACAATTCACGATAATTGTGTAAAATACCGAGTACTATGTGTCCAAGATAAACAGAAAATTCAGGGCATTCAGTTGTTTATATTATTTGTTGTTTTCTTTGTTTTAATGATTATAGCGCGAAGCGCAATTATAATTTTAGCACGCAGTGCTTTAATTTTTAGCGAAGCGGCACTCTCTGTGTGTCTGTCTAAATCTTGTATTTATAGCCTGTCTGTATGTCTCATTTTAATGTTGTCTCGTCTCCTCTTTTCTCAGTAATTTCGCGCCCACACGAACAATAATTAAATATAGCACCATGAAAAAATTATTTAGAGAACAAACTTTGTTGACTTGGTTTATCAATTTGTTGATCTGGTTTGATACCCCTCGAGCTGAGTCAAGTGAGTCAAGTGAGTCATCTGATTCATGTGATTCATTAAACCCTCTTAAACTTTTAAACCCTTAAACCACTTAAACCCTTTAGTCATGCGATTCATCTGATTCATGTGATTCACAGTTTTTGTCCCACGCGATTTCTTGGCGCAGCCAGCCTCTCCCCTTGAGGGGGAGAACGAGAGGGGGCTACCACTTGTCCCACCTGTCCCACTTGTCTCCGAGGTTACATTATAAGAAAATTTTAGTGCGAAACACCTTTTTAATTTTAGCACGAAGTGCATTAACCTTTAGCTCGGGGGAGTGAGCAGCATAAGTCGTGCCAAAGGCACGGTGTGCGAACAGCGAACCTCCCCCAATTTTAAGCGCAGCGACCCTTATCCTGTGTTCTTATGCAAGCTTGTGTTCTTGTGTCTTTCCTGGTAATTTACGAGTAATTTATGACAATTTGCGTTGAAAAAACGTGCGCAGCCCAATCGTTCTTAATGACCCTAAGCCGAATGGCTATCTTTCCTGTATCTATGGAAATTGTTTTTAATCGTAATTAATTGTCTGATAAAAAGTTGGGAGGCCAAGAGGGGCTACCTGTTTGTCTGATAAAAACCTATATCTAAAGATAGATTTTCATTTCGCAGTTTTGGCAATCGCATTTTATGCGTAGGCGTGTTTTGCCATTCCTGAGGAATAGGGTAGAGGGGAGATTGTGGCGTGCAACAGGATCCTTAAGGCAAGCACCCAGCTCACGCCTCAGGCAGTATCGAGTGTGCATGAGAGGCAGATTGTGGATAGAGGTGCTGCCACATTCAATTGCGGGCACAATCTCTTTCACTCCGTGCTCGTGATAAAAACTCTCGGCAATGTGGTTTGCCACGTTGTCGGCACTGGCAAGGGTGGTGTATGGGAAGCGGAAGCTTTTGTCCTCCGGTTTGCGCCTGTCACGTTGCTGCGAGCACCTGTGCGCACGCTCGAGCATGTTGATGGTCTCTCGCCTTAGTGTGGTGAGCATCGAGGCAGGGATGAAGAAGTCACCGAGGATGACGCACTCGCGCATTGTGTAAATGGTGCCGCCAAGCTTCGACAACACCTGTTGCTGGCGTTCCACCTGCGACTGCCTGACAGCCTGCAGCTCATTGTCGAGAGAAATGGAATGCACTGCCATGCAGCCTCTCTCGTCGGTGGCCTTGAGGCAAACACGATTGCCAGCAGTCCACAGCTTGAAATCGAGAGCAATCGTCCTGGTAGCCGAGGGCTTAGAGAGGGTGCCGTTGAATGCCTTGTCGAAGGTCTTATACACCTTGTCGCCAGGTTTGATGTCGACTTTCTCCTTCAGGAAGAGCTTATCGCCAACCACCTTGTTGACTCTGAAGCCGTCGTAGCTGCCACTGGAGTTGAAAAAGCTCAAGCCATCGCCATTGACAACGGTAGCCTTGGTGTCGAGGGTAATGACGTTGCCACTGACCGAAGCCACCTTGCCAAGATATTCACCTTGCGACTTGGGGGTGTGAATCGAAGCCATCGTGGTACCATTGGCTGGGTGACGGCCATCAACGAAATAATGAGTGAAGGAGCGATTAAAGCTCTTGGCAAGCGATGGAGAAAACGTGAGCGTTGATGAGCCTGCCGAACTGCGTTCAAGGTTGTCGTCGGCTGAGATGATGCTGTCGAGAGCCTGGCGGTAGTAAGCAACGACGTTCTTTACATAATCAACATCCTTGAGGCGGCCTTCAATCTTGAACGACGACACACCAGCATTAATCATTTGCTGCAGACGGTCGCTGGCGTTGAAATCACGGAGCGATAGCAGGTGTTTAGATGTCAGCAGCTTGTTGCCGTCAATATCCTCCAGGTCATAGCTCAGGCGGCATAATTGTGCGCACTCACCACGGTTGGCACTGCGGTGTCGCAACGCCTGGCTTATCTGGCAGCGGCCGCTGTAGCTCACGCACAAGGCACCGTGACAGAAGGTCTCAACAGGAATTGATACGCTCTGGCCGATGGCTTCGACTTCGTCGAGCGACAGCTCGCGAGCCAAAACCAGCTGCGCAAAGCCCATGTGCTCAAGAAACTGAGCCTTCTCGGGGGTGCGTATGTCGCACTGAGTGCTGGCGTGGAGTGCGATAGGCGGCAGGTCGAGGCGCAGCAGCGACATGTCTTGCACTATCAGCGCATCGACACCAGACCCATAAAGCTCATGGATCATTGCCTCAACGGCTTTAAGCTCGTTGTCATAGACCAGCGTGTTGACGGTGCAATAGATGCGGGCGTCAAACTGATGGGCAAAGTCGGTCAATCGCTTTATTGAATCGATGTCGTTGCCGGCCTGAGAGCGGGCTCCAAACGCGCTGGCACCAATGTAAACAGCATCGGCACCATGCCTAATGGCCTCGATGCCTATCATCTCGTTCTTGGCTGGTGCCAACAGTTCTATGTAACGCTTTTTGTTATTCATGAGCAACACTTAAACTAATGAATCAAGAGGCTTTGTTATAAATCCTAATGACCAATTTAGGATTAAAAAAAGAGACTCAAAACATTCTTTGAGTCTCTTCAAGAGTAGCGGGACTGAGAATTGAACTCAGGACCTCCGGGTTATGAATCCGACGCTCTAACCATCTGAGCTATCCCGCCATTTCTCTTTTGCGACTGCAAAGGTACAACATTATTTTATACTGTGCAACTTCTTGGACATTTTTTTGTCAAAAAACTTTTTTAGCATCTCTCTCGGTGCAATGTTTATTATAATGCGGCATCTGGGAGTTGGCCTTTATCGCACGCGATTACAACTCTCAAGCGTGAAATGTCAAGGTAACGTCGGGCAATGTCGAGCAAATCCTCATTGGTTACACTGATGATTTCGCGCACTTGTTCGTTAAAATACTCTGGATAAACACCATAACAAAACATGTTGCCAATGTAGCTGGCAATGTTGAATGGGGTGTCGAGGGTCTTGACCAGGTCGCTGAGCATGTGGCGTTTCACGATGTCGAGCTCTTGCTGTGGAATGAGTTCGCCACACAAGCGTTGCATCTCTTTCTTGGTCTCTTCGATGACATCCCACGTGTGCTGCGTGTCGCATTCGGTGGAGATGCCTATATATCCGTCAAAAGCCCTGCCGCTGAGGCTCGACTGAATGCCATAGGTGTAGCCTTTGTCCTCACGGATGTTGGACATGAGGCGACTGCCAAAATATCCGCCAAGCACTGTGATTAGCACACGCAACTTGAAATAGTCAGGGTGCCTGCGTGGTATGGCCTTGAGCATCATGATGATGGCTGCCTGCACAGCGCCGTCTTTATGCACGATTTTGAGCATATTGTCGGTGGGCTGTGCCGGTGGCTCTAAGATTGGGGTGGGCAAGCCGCTTGGAGTCCACTGGCCTATCACGTTGTCAACGATTTTCAGTTCCCTGTCGGTAATCTTACCGGCAAGCACTATGTTGCAGTTCTGTGCTTTATAGTTGTCTTGGAAGAAATGTTTAATGTCGCTTTGCGATAGGGAGTTGATGTCGTCGGGGGTGGGGTCGGTGGCGAGCGGATGCGATGCACCATAATATTGGCGCATAATCTCCTTGTTGGCAATATACATCACCCTCTCACGGGCGGTGGCACAGTTGACAGTGAGCTGACGCTTGATGAGGTCAAACTCATTGTCGGGGAAGGTGGGGAAACGCATGCTGTCGATGAAGATGGGCAATGTCTTTTCGAAATTGTCGTTCAGCGATGACAGGGCAAATGCCGTGCAGTTGTCATAGGTTTGCAACGCCCTCCAGGCACCGTAATAGTCGATGGCTTCGGCAATCTGGGCATAGGTCATGTTCTTGTTGCCATTGAACACCGACATGGAACACGCTGTGGCCTGCATGGGGCGAGACTCCTGAAATGTGCCACCGGTCATATAGATGGTGAGCTTGTTAATCTCGTCTTCACCATTGCCTATAACCCACACTGGCACTCCATTAGAGAGGGTTATGGGGTGGGGGACTTCCAGCCTGATTTCTTGAAAGTCGGTAATGGGCGGTGGGGTATTACGGTCTATTGTCATGAGTTGCTGTTGATTTTGTTGAGGAACTCGACTGCACGTTCCAGGTCTTCAGGAGTGTCGATGCCTATTGAGGAGTGACTGGTGATGCCCACCTTAATCTTCATGCCGTTCTGGAGCCACCGAAGCTGTTCGAGCGACTCAGCAACCTCAAGCGAAGATGGAGCCAAGCGGGTTATCTGCTCAAGCACTTCAGAGCGGTAGGCGTACATGCCGAGATGGGTGTAGAACTGATGCTTTTGCGGCCAGAGCACCTTGTCAACGCCACGCAAGAACGGAATCACCGAGCGTGAGAAATAAAGAGCATTCATGTTGTCGTCAAAGACAACTTTGACTTTATTGGAATTCTCCAGTTCATAATAATCTCCTTGAGCGTCAAACGGCTTGACAAGTGTGGCAATTTGGGTATCGTCGTCGTCAAAGCATTGCATCAAGGACTTGATTTGCTCAGGGTGTATAAATGGCTCGTCGCCCTGAACATTGATAATAATGTCTTCATTTCCACCATTGTTGAGATAGGCCTCCCAGCAACGGTCGGTACCGCTGCGATGATGTGTGCCAGTCATGATGGCTTTGCCTCCCCAGCTGGTGACATGGCTGAAAATGCGTTCATCGTCGGTGGCTACTGCCACGTTGTCGATGACTGAAGAAACTTGCCGATATACTCGTTGAATGACAGTCATGGCGCCGAGCTTAGCCAACGGCTTACCTGGAAAACGGGTTGACGCATATCGTGCTGGTATTATAGCTATAAATCTCATATATTCAGTAATTTATATTATTCTTGCTGTTTTTAAATTTAGTTTCTGTTCAATTAGAATACTGCATTTAATGTTATCATATAACTTTTATTAAAGACATCATACGCAGGCGCTAAAGCTACAGTTGAAGAATTGTTATATTTTCGGTTGATTTTTAGTATTTTACGTTCAAATGGAAGTAGCCAGCATCCAATCTTGGCACTTAAGATTCCAATGCCTGCGCCCATAAGGACATCATTGAACCAGTGCCTGTTGTTGTAGAGGCGGAGAAATGCGACACCCGTTGCTACGGCATAACCAGCTATACCATAAGCGGTTCCATACTCCGAACGCAATAATTCGGCTCCTGTAAATGCAAATGCCACATGACCGCTGGGAAATGAGTGATTGTCGCTAAAGTCTGGGCGTTGCTCATGAAAGGCATATTTCATTCCATATCCCATGACAAGCATTGCAGCGTGGGCAGTTGCCGAGATTAGAAACCGTTCCTTGAAATTATGCCGTGACTTTATTCCCAAACTTCCCATAACCAGATGTGACGCAGAAGGAAGAAATCTCAGGTAGTCGTCAATCTTACATACTTTGTTGTTACTCAAACCAGTCATTGCATCACGAACTGACTTGTTTACGTTGTTGTCGCTGTCGATAACACCAATTAATCCGGTAATCATCAATGAACCCGGTAAAATAAGTTGCTTAGCATCAAATTTTGTAAACTGTAGGTCGGTATCCTCACAAATTTTCAATTCTCGCTGAGATAAATCGCTTGACAGGGAATCTGAAATCTGTTGGCAATAGGCGATGCATGGTGACAGCAAGCTCGTCAGGAATATTGTTACGATAATATGTTTAATGGTAATTCTCATTTGATTTGACAAAAGTAAGAATTTCAATTCTTACTGCAAAATTTCTAAATTGTTTTCTAATAAAGTTTTTGAAAATAGCTTTTAAATACAGTTAAAATTTATTTGATATAATACATCTATAAAATTATCCACTTAAAATTTTTAGATCTAATCATGTTTTATAATCAGTATTATGTTAAATATTAGATGTGAAATAACGAGAGGAGAAAGAAATAATAAAAGGTACGCCCTATTATATATCGCATGCCGTGATATTGAATTAGTTAATCGAAACAATTGATGAAGTAATTTTATCAAATGAAAAAAAAGTCATAAATTTGCAAGAAATATCAACAAGCAAGCGATGAAAGAGAAATTACTCCCCAATATAATTCCATTTTACAATGGACCAACTCCTATTATAATAGCTGGACCTTGCAGTGCAGAAACCCAAGAACAGCTTTTGGCAACAGCACATCAATTAAAAGATATAGGAATTCAAATCTTAAGAGCCGGATTGTGGAAGCCACGCACTCTGCCAGGTACATTTGAAGGGGTTGGTTCTCAGGGTCTTGAATGGCTTGCTAAAGTCAAAAAGGATACAGGTATGTCTACTGCTACTGAGATAGCTACCCCCAGTCATGTTAAAGCCGCATTAGATGCAGGGATTGACATAATGTGGATTGGTGCAAGAACTGTTACCAATCCGTTTGCCGTCCAAGAAATCGCCGACGAATTGTCAAAACACCATAACACCACCGTTCTTGTCAAGAATCCAGTGAATCCAGATATTGAGTTGTGGATTGGTGCCCTATTAAGGATCTATAATGCAGGGGTGAGAAAAATTGGTGCCATTCATCGTGGCTTCAGCACTTATGGCAATCACATTTATCGTAACGCTCCCCAGTGGCACATCCCCATTGAATTGCACCGCCGCATTCCCAATTTACCTATATTGTGCGACCCATCTCACATGGGGGGAAAGAGTGAGTTCATCCCTACCCTATCGCAATATGCACTTGACATGGGATTTAATGGGCTGTTTATCGAATCCCATTTTAATCCTTCAATTGCTTTGAGCGATAAAGAGCAACAGATTAGTCCAGCTGA
>CAMJZF010000029.1 GCA_946410125.1 uncultured Prevotellaceae bacterium
AATGAAATAGTCGGGATTTATCGAGTCTACCTGGCATGCAATCTTCTGCAAGGTGATGAGCTGCTGCTCGCCGTTCTCGTCGGCATAAGTCTCAAAACGGTCGTTAGCGGTAGCATTCTTGTCACCCTCGGCAACCCAACCGTTGCGAGTGCGCGACATTATAACCTTGGCCCCAGCTGCTTTAAGCCGTTCACGCAGCTCCAGCGCTTTCCACAGACAGGTTTTAGACTCAAAGAAACTCATGGTATCCATTCCCTCATAGTTCACAGTAGCATGCGGACGGTCATTTACTGTCCAGCCACCATGACCGGGATTCACATATATCACTTTACCCTTCAATCCTTTAGCCGCCATTGGAGCCAGGGTGAGCATCACAATGGAGAATAATGCTATTATCTTTTTCATAGCTACAAAAATAGCATTTTTTCAACAAAGAATACACATTAGTAAGGCTTTTTTCAAAAAAATCACCAGCTTTCAATTCAATTTCTCTATTTCAACTGGCTTATATTTCCCGAATTATATCTAAATTTGCAAGTTATGAAACGCACCCGCAAGAAAAAACTGACTATTACTATTATAACAATTGCGGCAGTGATTATAGCCATTCTCACAGCCGCAAGTTTTTATATGCTCAACTATGCCCTCACTCCCAACAAGCGCAGCCATGATGAGGCAATAAAACGACTCTACGAGCGTGAGCCTTCAACCATCAAGACGTGGGTCGACTCCATTGAGCAATGCAATGCCCTGCGTGATACTGCCATCAACGTTGAGAACCGAGGCACCTTGAAGGCTATCTATATTAAAGCCAACCGCCCAACCAATCGAGTGGCGGTGCTGATACATGGCTATATGGACCGCGCCGAGTCGATGCTTCACATCGCCTATCTCTATCACCATCTCATGGGCTATAACGTGCTGTTGCCACACTGCTATGCTCACGGCGACAGCGAAGGCGGCAACATCGACATGGGCTGGAACGACCGCTTTGATGCCATGCGCTGGATGCAGGTTGCCAACGAGAAATTCCGCGGCGACTCGGTTCAGACCCAAATGGTAGTGCACGGCATCTCAATGGGAGGCTTCATCACCATGTGCATTAGCGGCGAGGAATGCCCTGAATATGTGAAATGCTTTGTCGAGGACTGCGGCTACACCAGTGTGTGGGACGAGTTCTCGAGTGAGCTGCACAACCAGTTCTCATTACCCGAATTCCCTCTCATGTACACAACAAGCGCGCTGTGCAAGCTGCGATATGGATGGTCGTTTGGAGAGGCATCGGCGGTCGACCAGCTCAAGAAATCCACCTTGCCAATGCTCTTTATCCATGGCGACAATGACACCTTTGTCCCTTACGAAATGCTCGACGAACTTTACAACGCCAAGCAACATGGCTACAAGGAGAAATACATCGCACACGGAACCGAGCATGCACGCTCCTTCACCGACCACCAGCAACAATACACTAAGCACGTCACCGCCTTCGTCAACCGCTTCATCAACTAATCCTCAAATATTTAGTGAGATAAGTAAGAAAAAAGTGACTTTTTCCGCTTTTTCAACCCTAAAAAAAGTGACTTTTTCCGTCAGCTATTTATAAGGTGGAAGACAAAATTGTTGGAAAAATGCAAAAAGAGCCTATAATCGGTTGGAAATGTGTAGAAAGATAATTATTTTTGCATTATTACACATGGCAAATATCACACTTTTAAATCTCGATGCAAGGCAACTCTTTAATAGTAATTACTGGTCCCACTGGAGTGGGAAAAACGGCGGCTGCCATCGAGGTGGCGCGGCACTTGGGCTGCGACATCATCAATGCCGACTCGCGCCAGGTGTTCCGTGGCATCCCCATTGGCACGGCAGCACCCACACCCCAAGAGCAGGCAATGGTCCGCCATCATTTTGTGCAGTTCAAGGAGCTTGACGAGTATTATAGCGCGGCGCAGTTTGAGACCGATGTCATGGCTCTGCTGCCATCGCTCTTTCAGCATGGGAACTATGCGGTGATGTGTGGAGGCTCAATGATGTATGTCGATACCGTGTGCAAGGGCATTGACCAGATTCCCGACATCACCGTCGAGGTGCGCAACGCCGTCAGGCAAGAGTGGGAACAATATGGATTGGAGCCATTGCTCAAAGAACTGGAACGGCTTGACCCCGACTATTACAGGCAGGTCGACAAGCACAACCCAAAGCGCATTGTCCATGCCATTGAGGTGTGCCGGCAGACGGGACTGCCCTACTCTTCACTACGCACCGGGCACATCAAGCAACGCCCCTTTAATATAATAAAGGTGGGGCTCAACATGGAGCGAGAATTGCTCTTCGACCGCATCAACCGCAGGGTCGATGCCATGATTGAGCAAGGACTGGAAGCCGAGGCACGGAGCGTTTTCCACCTGCGCAACCTCAATTCCCTCAACACAGTGGGGTACAAAGAGATGTTTGCTTACTTTGATGGGCTCATGGACTTCCACACCGCAGTAGAAAGGATAAAGAAAAATACACGTGTCTATGCTAAGAAACAACTCACTTGGCTCAAGCGCGACACCTCAATCACATGGTGTGAGCCTGCTCAGTGCCTCAACACTGTGAGTTCTATATTGCAATTGCTACTAAACAATCATTAAAACCACCTTTTCACAATGAAGAAACCCATAACAGCCGATAACGCTTTCCTGCGACTGGCAACACTCTGTGCCCGAAGCGAGCAGGCCGAGAGCGACCTGCGCAAGAAATTGCAAAGCTGGAGCATTAACGACGGTGATGCTGACTCTATAATCTCGCGCCTCAAGCAAGAACGCTATCTCGACAACGAGCGTTATGCACGGGCTTATTGCCGCGACAAACTTCACTTCAACGGCTGGGGAAGGCTGAAAATCAGCTTTATGCTGCGTGGCAAAGGAATAGAGCAGGAATTTATCGACCAAGCTCTTGCCGAGATTGATGACCAGCAATATGCCAACGTTCTTGAAGACATCATCACAAGCAAAGCAAAGACACTGAATGGCAAAGACAGCGAACACAAGCGGGCTGCCCTGTTGCGTTTTGCCACCTCACGGGGGTTTGAGACTAATTTGATTTTTACTGCATTAGCACGGTTAACGTCAACACTCACCCATGAAGATTAAAGACCTCTTTACCAGTGTAGCCGCAGTGTTTATGCCACGCATGTGCTCGGTGTGTGGCAAGCCTCTCGACCTCGACGAGAAGTACATCTGTCGCAAGTGCCTGATGAACTTACCCCGAACACACTACGAAGACATCAACTTCAACCCATTTGACCAGCTGATGGCGGGCAAAGTGCCAGTGGAACGCTGCGCCAGCTATTTCTTCTATCACAAGAACGACCCCTATGCTTCAATCCTTCACGACCTTAAATACCGTAACATGCCCACTCTGGGGCGTTGGCTCGCAGAGCGTGCCACACGACAGATGCTTGGCAGCCACTTCTTTGACGGTATCGATGCCATAGTTCCGGTGCCATTGCACTATACAAAGCTTGCCAGCCGTGGGTATAACCAGAGTCAGTACTTGGCACAAGGCATCTCCAACGCCACGGGAATTCCTGTAATAAAAGCCTTAAAAGCTGTGCGCGAACACCCCACACAGACCCATAAAGATGCCATTGAGCGACAGATGAACACACAGGGAATGTATGCCGCCAACCTGCGACACTGCAACGCGCTTGACGGCAAGCACCTGCTTATTGTCGACGACGTTGTGACAACAGGCTCTACCCTCCTCGCCTGTGCAACAGCGTTACACCAAGCAATACCAGCCATTAAAATATCCCTCTTCACCCTCGCAACCGCCCAACTGGAATAGTTAAACCCTTTTGCGACCGATCACCCATTTGGGTTAAAGAAAATGCGCCCCACCTGAGAAAAATGGAGCGCACTGTGTGAGTGTTGTGGTGTTGATTAGTTCAAAGGCAATGGGCTTACTTTAGAGATTTTGTAAGCTCCATCGGTGCCTGTAACCTCGAAATAGCATTTAGCGCCATTCTCTTCAACAACATACTGACGATTACCCAGATTGGTAACTTTGAATGAAGGAGTGAATCCGTTGCCTCCGCCAGCTTTTCCCTCAATGGCAGCCCAGTCGTAGTTGCCGTCGGCATCACGAAGCATGCTCAGAGCCGAGTCGGTAAACATCAGCTTTACATAGCGGAAGTAGCTCTCGTTTGAGATAGTTCCTGGCATTACATACTGGAAGTAGAGGTTCTGCAAAAAAGCCATTTCACGGTCGGAAACGTCACCATTAGACAAACGTGCCACGCCCTCTTGGGTATATTTTGGCAAGTTGCTGTTTTTGACAGTCTGTGTTGTCACCGCCTTAGCTTTCTTTCTTACTTTCTTCTTAGCGTTGGCATCAACCGCAGTGCTGAAAATCAAAGCCACGATGGTGGCGATAAATAAAAACTTCTTCATAATATAAAATTTAAAAATTTTGAAAAGTATTCTATCTTATAACGATTTGACTAAGAAAAAATTATAAAGTTTAATCACAATCTCGTGATTTTCTTTATCTTGTAATTACAGCACAAACCAGTCGCTTGTATCGTAACGAGGCAAAGCATAGACTTGAACGTCACGCTCGCGCATTTCGGGGGCAAAGCTGCCGTCACCCACCGTCTTGCCTGCGTCCTGGAGTGCCTGAGTCATTTCCTTGATGGCTATCTCGGGCTTGTTGTTGTCGTTGCTCAAGTGGCACAAGAACACCCACTTGAGCCCATCATGAAGGTTGGCAACAACAAACTCAGCAGCCGCCTTGTTGTCGAGGTGGCCCTTCTCGCTCCTCACCCTTGCCTTCAGGTACTCGGGATAACTGCCGGTGTCGAGCATCGTCCTGTCATAATTGCTCTCAATCATCAGGAAGTTGGCCTGGCACATGTAATGTGAAGCCCGCTCGGTAATAATGCCCATGTCGGTAGCCACGACAAATGTCTGCCCACCTGCTTCAAAGCAAAATCCCATGTTGTCAATTGCGTCGTGCGACGTGTCGAAGGCAGTAATTTTCATGCCTGCAAGAAAGAACGGTATCTCCTTGAAAATACTCACCTGGTAGTCCTTGATGCGACGCGACACGTTGTGGTGACGCAAAAGGCCTCCCATGAGCCTTGGAGTGCAATAGATGCGCATGTGCTTGTTTTCGCGCACTATCTTGTAGGCATACCTGATATGGTCGGCATGGTCGTGAGTGAGCAAAATGCCTTTCACCTTGGCGATGTTGATGCCATTGGCATTCAAGTCGCGATAGACATGCTCGGGGTCGATGCCTGCATCAATGAGGATGCCTCCATTCTCATTACCCAGAAACGCGCAGTTTCCACTGCTTCCGCTTCCGAAACTCACGAAGTTAAAGCCTGCCCACTGGTGGCTGTCGGCTTTTTCTTCGCTCGCTTTGTCATCATTAAAATCCAGTTCTCCGATGGCATATTTTTCTATCCATCGGCTATCGCTCAGCCTCCGCTGGCGAAAAATATCATTATTTTTACTCATTTTCAATATCAATGGGAGAGCAGAGCATCTTTTCAATTATCTCTTGGCTCCCCAATCCCCAGGTGCAAGACATCAACCTCACTTATAGAGCAAGAATATCGTGGGTACCTTGTTCAAGTCGGGCAACTTTTTGAGCCACGACTTCACCCCCTTGGTGACAATGCTCTCGGTGGCACCGGTAATGTTGGTTGCGATGCAAAGCTTTATGTGTGCAGGCATAATCTTGCAGATTTCGGCAACAAGAGCATTGTTGCGATAGGGGGTCTCAATAAATATTTGAGTTTGATGTTCTCGCATGATGCGCTGCTCCATTTCCTTTAGCTTGCGGGCACGCTGGGCCGCGTCTATTGGAAGATAACCTAAAAAAGCGAAGCTTTGTCCATTAAAACCTGAGCCCATAAGCCCCATCAAGATGCTTGAAGGCCCAACAAGAGGCTTGACTTTCAGCCCCCTTGCCTGAGCAATGGAAACCACATCGGCACCAGGGTCGGCAATGGCTGGGCAGCCGGCCTCACTTATCACACCAACAGGATTGCCGTTAATCAATGGAGAAAGCATCTCGGGAATATCTTCTGGTTGAGTGTGCCGGTTCAGTTCAAAAAATGTGAGAGTATCAATATCGATGCTCTTGTCGCATTTCTTGAGAAATCGGCGGGCTGAGCGCACATTCTCAACGATAAAGTGCTTTATCTCTCTAACTATCATAACATTGAACTGTGGCAACACATTTTCAAGCTCAACATCGCTGAGCTGTACAGGAATTAAATATAGAGCTGCCTCGGTCATGTCAACATTATTTGAAAGTTACTTTTATCCCTAATCTGTCATCAGGTATGTTTTGCACTAAATTGCAAAGTTACTTCTTTTACTTGAAAAAATGACCATGAAAAATGGTTTTTTTTTAGTAGGATGTTGAAAAAACAAAAAAAAGAGGATAAGTCCCAAAAACCTATCCTCACTGTAAAAACGGTAAACCTAAAATGGGAAAATGTGACTTGTCCCAAACACAGGTCTATAACTATCAGTTGATACCTAAAAGAATGTCATAGACTGCGGTCACGTCGGCACTGGTCACGAAACCGTCGCCGTTGACATCGGCGGCTGCCGCAAACTGATTGTCGGTGCCGAGCAGCACATCATAGATAGCGGTAACATCGGCACTGGTAACGAAACCGTCACCGTTAACATCACCTGGTATCGGTTGAACTGGTTCAAGCTCGCCATTATGATAAATTGTGAAGTCATCAAGGTAGCCTGCGATACTTGTAGAACCCGATGTACATGCCACACGGTAGCGGGCAGGCACTTGCACTGTTATAGGGAAGCAGATGGTACTCTTCATCTTGGCACCGGCAATTACGGTGGTGCTGCCCATTGCGTTGGGCTGTGCTTTCCAGGTCTTACCCTGGTCGGTCGACATCAGGAGCTGCAGATTGGTGTTGATGTTTGTTGAATTGTAAAAATCAAATGAAACCATATAGGTATCATAGGCCACATCACTTGTCATGGTAACGGTGCTGGGCTTTTTCATCGCAACCGAGATAAGACCGTTGCGCAGGGTCTCGTCGGTAGGTGAAGTGGCATAGCATTTTGCAAAAGTCCATGTAGCAAGTGAGCCTTGCACATTGGCGGCAGTTTGAGATGTGGTTGCCGGCATTGGTTCAAAGTCCTCGACGGCTGTAACAAAGGTACCGTCTTGTTTTACGTTGAACTTGATTACTCCATTTTCATCTTCTTGAACGTTGTAGATTATGTATTCGTTACGCTTATTACCCCATGACATGAGATTGGCATGAGTGTCGTTGGTAATCATTGTAACACCACGAGTGCCAGGGAATGGGTCGGTAGGCGACTGGAAGGCAGTAGAGCCACCGGCGCGCAGCAGCTCGTAATAGAGGCGTGTGGCATTACCATTTGGTGCGTTGCTGCTCCACACATTGGAGTTAGTAGAGTCCATGCGGGCAATTGTCATGCCGTGGCCTGGAGCATATCTGTCCCACTTGGTAGTGTTCTGGCGGTTGTCGATAAGGAACACTTCCTTGTTGGTAGGTGTCTTAAGTATATAGCCCTCACCAGTGGTGCTTGTGGGGTTGAGAGTGTATTCTCCTTCGGCATTGATAACCTGATAGTTGGCAAAACCGGTCGCGTAGCGGTCATAGAGGCTGTAAGCCACTGGGGTGCGTGCATTGTTCTGGTAGTTGCCACCCGCCATCAGGTCCCACTCGCCGGGGTGCTGTGCCTCGCCGTTGGTGTTGTCGTCGTCCTCGTTGGTGTCGTAGAGGTCGGGCAAGCCCAGCACGTGGCTGAACTCGTGGCAGATGGTGCCAATGCCGTCGAATATGCCATTGCTCTTGGCGTAGATATACTCGGCCGAGCAGGCATAGTCGCGGATGTACTTGCCGTCATATTGCATGTAGGAGTAGAAACTCGAGCGGTGAGGCCAGATGTGATTGGGACTACTGGTGTCACTGCTCGATGGTGTGTCGGCATAGATGAAGTAGATGAGGTCGACTGCCCCATTGTTGTCGAGGTCATACTGGCTGAAGTCTACAGTTGGATTAACCTTCTGCACTGCGCTCTGGAAGATGTTATAAGCATACTGATTGCCCTGATTCACTGAGAAGTTGACCTCGACGGGACCAACCACGTCAAACTGTGGCGAGAAAATGCCGTTACTATTGTCGTAGAAATAGTCGCGTACACTACCTGTGCAGGCTCCGTAGGGGTTGGTCGAGCCGTCCTCGTTGGTATAGCCGGTGTAGTTCTCGTCGTTTATCATGTGGCTGTAGAATTCCTGCACATCGCTGCGGGTGAAATGGGCATCGGTGAATTCCACAAGAATCACAAGGCCGTGGAAGTTGTTATAGTTGATGCGCTTTAAGGAAGGCAGATTGTCGCGCTGAATGCGTGCCTGGCGACCAGCCTCTACCTTGCTTTTCGAGCGCAGTTGCTTGCCGGTGGCATTGAGCCAGGCGTTGTCTACTACGGTGCGGTTCTCGGCATCGTGGGCAATAATCTTGCTTGGAACAATCTCATCGTTGATGAGTGTAGCATAAGTGTAATATCCTTGATCGTTCTTGACGATTGTGTAACCATCTACCGTTGCAAGATAGTGATAAAATTCATCGCCCATGATTCTCACGGTAAGTTCCTCTCCATTAGGTTGAGTAACCTTTTGGGGATAAGGGATAGCAGGCACTGCACTCGCCATGAGGAAGGCAGCAGCCATCACAAGTGTAATAAATAATTTTTTCATTGCTGATGTTATGATATAGTTTATATTTGTCAATGATATGGAGGTGCAAATATCGCAATAAAATCTGACAAGAACAATATATTAACTGGACTTTTTGCCATATACGAACTTTTTTCCACTATATTTAATTGTAAATAGGAAAAATATCTATAACTTTGCATGTTCTACAATAGAATTCTTTAATAGAATTAAGAAAGATAGGATTAATAACAACTAAAACATACAATTGGGATATGCAAGATACTATACAAGAATCAACCCCAAGTGCTAATGGAAGCAAGCGCAAAAAAAGTTTCAACGCTTCAATACCCATAAAGGCATTTTTCAATGCGTGTTTAAGAAACTGGTACTGGTTCGTGATTTCGGCAATAATATGCACCTGTATCGCATTGCTCAAGACCAAATCTGAGCCCAAGCAATATAGCTCTTCGGCACTGATTATGATCACTACCGAGACCAGCAAGCAGCAGGGTAGTCAGGCACAGGTGTTTGGTGATTTGGGCATGAGAGTGGGAACATCCGACTTGGCCAACGAAAACCTTAAGATTCGTTCATCTAAGCTTATGGAAGATGTAGTTACACATTTGGGGCTCAACATCCTGTATTATGGCCGTGTGTATCTTCGTGAAATAAACACCTATAAGCACTCGCCTGTCCAGATCACCCCCTTGCGCGACATCAACACCAACTATACCGTTTCTATCATACCCAAAAGTGAGACCGAATTTGAGTACACTGTTAATGGTAACAAGAAATGGAAACGCGCCAAGTTTGGCAACAAGGTGAGCACTCCTTACGGCCCTGTGGCAGTAACTAAAACCCGATTGTTCACAATTAAGTATGTTGGCTACACGGTGATTGCCAAAGTGAGCACTACCAATAGCGTTGCCAAGCGTCTTATTGGAAGTCTGAAGGTAGAACCCGCCGACAGGTCAAGTGATGCCCTGCGCCTGTCTCTTGTGAGCGACAACTATGAAATGGGCATTGACGTATTGAACGCTTTGATTGTTGCCTATAATCAGGCTGGAATAGAAGACAAAAACCGCATTGCCCGAAACACCGAAAACTTCATTGCCGAGCGCATCAACAGCATCTCGCAGGACCTAAGTGGTGTAGACAGCCGCATAGCCCAGTTAAAAGCAGCAAGCACAAGAGATGCCATGTATGCCGATGCCTCATCAGGAATCCGCTATCAAGACAATGCTCAGGATGCGAGCTTGCAGCTGAGTTTGGCATCAAGTGTGCGTGATTACCTGCTCTCGACCGGCGATCGCGACTTGATACCAAGCAACACCGGCATTGCCAATGCCGGTATTGAGAACCAGATTAAAGAGTATAACGATGCTATGCTCAAGTATCAGAAAATAGCTACCACGTCGAGCGATGAAAATCCTGTGATGATAGAACTCAAGCACACTCTCACCACCCAGAAGGCTGGCATCCAGCGTGCAATTAACAACTACATTTCACAGTTGAGCGCCAAGGCTTCGCGAGCTCAGGCATCATCGGCTCAGGCACAAAGCGGCATGCGTCAAATGCCGGCCCACGAGAAGGCCATTACAGAAGTTGGGCGTCAGCAAAATGTGAAAGAGCAACTCTATCTGTACTTGCTTAACAAACGTGAAGAGAATGCACTCCAGATAGCTATTACCGAGCCTAATGCCAAGGTAATAGAAGAAGCTGGTGGCAGTCCTGCTCCAATCTCACCCAACACCTCACGAGCACTCATTATTGGTCTGCTGGTTGGTCTTCTCATTCCTGCAATTATATTCTATTTGATTTATTGGATTCTTTCGCTCGACACCAAGGTACATAACCGCCATGATGTTGAAGAAGTATGTAATCTTCCCATTGTTGGTGAGATACCGGCGAAACGCAGCAATCAGCGAGACAAGGAAATTGTGGTTACCGAAGATGCTGTTGACCGTGTTTCGGAGGCTTTGCGCATTGTGCGTGCCAACCTCGACTTTGTGACCGAGAAGAAAGAAGGTCGCGGCGTGGTAATGCAGCTCACGTCAACCCGTTCGGGTGAGGGCAAGAGCTTCGTAAGTATAAACTTGGCTCTAACCTATGCCCATGTTGACAAAAAGGTGGTAGTAGTTGACTTTGACTTGCGCAAGGGCCGATTCTCGCAGTATGTCGACATTGACTCGCCAGTTGGTGTGAGTGCTTATCTGTCGGGCAAGATTACCAATATCGACGATGTGCTGGTTAAGAACGTCATCCATCCCAATCTTGATGTCATACCGCTTGGAGCTACACCTCCCAACCCCACAAGTTTGCTCATGAGCAATCATCTTAAGGAGCTAATTGACGAACTTCGCACCCGCTACGACTATATCCTTCTTGATACAGTGCCATTTGGTATCATTGCCGATGCTACGCTAATCAACCGCCAGGTCGACGTTACAGTCTATGTAATGCGCGACGGCATGGTCGACAAGAAGTATCTTGAAGATCTTGAACGTGCCAACAAGGAGAAGAAGTATAGGAACCTCACACTTCTCATCAACGATATCAAGGTCGACAAGAAGAATTACGGTTACGGCTATGGTTACGGCTATGGCTACGGTTACGGCTATGGCTACGGTTACGGCTATGGCTATGGTTACGGCTATGGAAACGAGAAAGAAAGCTATCGCAAGAGATTGTCGAAGAAGACATCAAGCTTCCTGAAGAAAAAAATCAAGAACAGCAAATCATCTTCTAAGGGTTAAGGATGTTTTTTTCTGAAACTTAAATAAATGATTTTTTGATACAATTAGCCGCACGTCTCTTTACATGGTGCCGTGCGGCTATGTTTTGCCAAGAAAGAATGCAGGCATGACTCTAATTAAAGGAAATAAGGTTCTCACTAAAAGCCAGTGTGATGTGTTGCGCGGGTTGGCTATCATCGGTATCTTCTTGCACAACTTTTGTCACTGGCTTCCCGGCTCTAACAAAGAGAATGAATACACCTTTCTGTTAGAACGCAGCAACAGCATGTGGAACTATTGGACTGGAGGAGGCATTGACCATTTCTTCCCTATTCAGTTCTTCTCTTTCTTTGGTCATTACGGCGTGCCGTTGTTCCTGTTCCTGAGCGGTTACGGATTGGTATTGAAATATGAGCGTGAAGGGGCAGCCCGTGTCAAGACCTTACCCTTTTTAGGTTACCATTGGCTTAAACTGTTCAGGTTGATGATATTGGGATTCCTTCTTAGCGTATTGGCCTATAATGTATTGTGTAATCTTGAGCCACATCCCTGGAACGAAGTGGTTTCACAGCTCACAATGGTTGTTAATCTCATCTTCACCGACCCGGGAGGTGCCCTACTGCCAGGTCCTTATTGGTTCTTTGGATTGATGCTTGAGGTCTACATTATTTATCGCCTGTTAATCTATCCAAGTCATGACAAGTCCAATAGCGTGTGGCGCTGGCTCACCCCACTGTTGCTGATTATTGTTTCGTGGCTTTTCATGGCAACGCAGGAAGCTAATGTTTCAACACTCAATTATTTACGCTATAATGCCACTGTAGCAATGTTGCCGTTTGGCTTGGGAATACTCGTGGCTCGCTATGGAATGCCAAAATTGCCTAAACCAGCTCTTGCAATAATTGCTTTTGTGTCGATTCCCGCAATGGCAGTGTTTAACCTCAATTATCAATCATGGCTATGGACTCCTGCTGTGGTGATAGCTGGGGCGGTAGCGTTTGTCCTGCTCTTTGATTCCTTGAGCCGGCGAGCAAGTAATGTAGTGCTGAAGCCTCTTGCATGGTTTGGTGCCATGTCGTCGTCGATCTTTGTTGTACATTCCATTCCACGCATTCCCATGTTCAAATTCGTGCTGTGGAGACAGCATGAACTCGCTCTATCCAATTACTGGTGGCTTATCGCCTACATTGTCTTGACCCTCGTGCTGGCATGGCTTTACAATCAGTATCTCAAGCTAATTCCAAGTCCACGCTTGAAAGATGGTAAAACCATAACATTCTCAAAGTAATATGTTTACACATTAACGAGGCGACAAGTTATGCTTTGTCGCCTCGTTAATTATATCTCATCACTGGTTTCAACCCAACGAATGACCTGTTTGGGGGTTACAGTCGGAACGCGATAGGAAGAATGCACCTCACATTAACCTTGGTGTTTTCTATTTTGCCAACACTCCACCGCGGCATCTTGCTAATGACGCGCATAGCCTCGCGGTCGAGTGTCTCGTCGCCCGAGCTGCGAATAACCTGAATGTTGAACAATTTGCCATCGGTACCAACAACAAAGCTACACAAAACACGCCCTTGAATGTGGCGATGATAGGCATTGTAAGGATATTCACGGGTTTCATTGATGAAGTTTATCATGCTGCGCTCGCCGCCAGGGAACTGAGGCCTGATATCAACGCTCTCATACTCATATACCACCATATTGTAACCCGACTTGTTAGGTGACAAGGGGTTGCATGTGGTGACATCGCGCAACTGTGCGTTGGCAACCGTTGAGGCTCCAAGCAACAATACAAGAGTCAAAACTAAGCGATAAAACTTCATCATTTTATAATATCCTTTATTTGTGAGCTATCATCAAAAATGCTTTTTTAAAGAACAGTTTTCATGAGTTTCCCAACAAATTTATTGCAAATATAATTGTGATTTTGTAAAAATCAATAACTTAGGTCTCCCTTTTTGGTAATGATTAATAAGGTTTTGTTTTTTTTTACAAATTAGCACTATAAATAGGCTTCTTGTAAAAAAATTTAAACATTTGCATAACGAATGCTTGATTTGACCTTAAAGTTTTATACTATTAGCAAGATTTTATCGTTATAAAAGTATATAACATATTATTGAAAAAACACAATGCATAGCATTTTACGACATACATTACTGCTAATGGGTGCGCTCATTACGTGCGCATCAGTTGCCTTGGCACAAGACGGCACCACAGCCTATCAATTCCTTGATGTGCCGGTATCTTCTCACGTTTATTCGATGGGCGGACACAACATCACGATTATTGATGACGACATCAACCTTGTGGAGCAGAACCCCGCCCTGCTGGGGAAGGAGTTTGACCATCAAGTGGGGCTGAATTATATGCGTTACATCGGGTCTACTAATTTCATGGGAGCCCGCTACGGTCAGGGGATTGGAGAGCATGGAGCCTTTGGCGTTGGCATTCAGTATTATGGCTATGGCAAGCTAACTGCTGCCGACGTGAGCGGCGCCATCACCGGCACTTTCAATGCCAGCGACATGGCATTCACCGTCACCTATTCTCACGACATCACCGAGAACCTGCGTGGCGGTATCAATCTAAAATACATCTACTCGAGCTATGAGACCTATTCGGCTGGAGCCATTGCCGCCGACCTTGGTATCAATTACTACAATCCCGACCGCGACTTGTCGCTCTCGCTGGTAGCGAAAAACCTGGGAGGTCAAGTCAAGAAATTCAATGACCGTCGCGACAAGCTTCCTTGGGACATCCAACTGGGTTTCAGCAAAGGGCTGGGCTCTACACCATTCCGCCTCTCGGTCACCGCTTTTGGCTTGACCAAGTGGAAATCGCCCTATTATGAACCAGCCGACAAAAACAACACTACCAGCGACTTGGTGGAAAAGGATAAATTTGCGAGCACCCTGTTCCGGCACTTGGTGTTTGGCTTAGAATACATGCCCACCGAGCGCATTTACATTGCAGCCGGATATAACTACAAGACACGCACCGACATGAGCACTTATAAGCGCAACTTCCTGTCGGGATTGTCAATTGGTGGAGGCATGAAGGTCAAGGCATTTGGATTTGGCGTCGCATTTGCGCAGCCTCACACGGGAGCCACAACATTCATGTTCAACCTCACCACCTCAATAGGCGAGCTCATGAGATAACACCACTCATTTGCATTTGTTACGCTTGCTATCGGTGGGATTTTTTCATGAGTTTTTTGAGAGAGGAGTTGGTGTTTTTCTTGGGGGAGTTAGAGGAATCAAAGGAGTTAAAGGAATTGGATGAATCGCATGCATCAGATGCATCACTTGCGTTGGGTGTAGTAGGTGACGCATTGCAGGAATCGGGTTCATTGCATGAATCAGATGCATCGGATGGAGGTTGGGTGGTGTCAATTAATCCCATTTTCATGAGGTATTGCTGCTCGAGTTGCCTCATTTCAAGGTCCTGGTCATAGTTGGAGATAAAGACCGGCTCTTGCCTTGCCTTTATAATGCGTGAGACTTGTGCCTGCGAGATGCCCACGATGGCTGCTATCTCTCGTGTGGAATAGGCGAGGCTGTGGTAGTGCATGATGACAGAGTCGCGCTGGTCGATGCTGTTGAAGCCGTTGTCACGCACGAGTTGCCTCTCGTTGTTGCCTTGCTGCAGGTTGGAGAAAACGAGGCTGCCGTCGTCGTTGGTGGTGAGCATTGCCGAGATTACCGCGTCGTCGCTGTAGATGACCGGCGCCATGCGGTTCTTGTGCTGCTTCACGTAATGCGTCTTTTGGCACGTGACGGCATTGTGGCGGCTTGCCGTGGAAAGAGAGAACACCGAGTCGCAGGCGTGCATGATTTCGTAGCATCCGGGTAGCATGTCGGCAGTGGTGAGATCTTTCTTCCTGCGGTGCAGGGAGCCAGCGATGAGCAGCATAGCCGTGCCGGTGTGGCTGCAGACGATGCGCAGCTTCTTGAGCACGCGGCGGAGTTCGGTTGTGTTTTTATAGTCGGCCAGTGCGCTGATGTCGTCGATGATCACGGCTTGTATTTTTTTAATGGTAATTTCTTTGGATAGAAAATCAATCAGTTCGTCGTGGGATAGTTCCTGCAGGCCAGGCGGAATGGATGGCTGGAGGAGGGGTTCGTTGGTATAGGCACAATCCTTGAGGTCGAAATACTCAACTGTAAGTCCTCTGTCAGTCAGTTGCTTTGCTATCTGCATGGAGAGAATGGACTTACCGACCCCCTGTTCGCCGAAGAGGCATGCCATCTCGCCCTGAGCCCACAGACCTTGCCACAGGTTGGTGGGGTCGCTCTCGACGTCAATGTAGGCGGAAGAGGCGTTGGGAGATTGTGACGGGAGTATTTCACTGTAGGTTTTAGTGCATTGTAACGTACTTTTCTTGAATGCGTTGTGGAAGATTTTGGTTTTGTTGCTCATAGTTGTAATGTTTTTTTAATGCTAAGATAGTTGATGGAGAGGTGAGAAAAAACATTAAAAAAACGGGATAGGAGTAACTAGGAGTAGCTAGGAATAACTAGGAATGGCTAATAGGCAGGACACAAGAACACAAGCTAACACAAGGACACAAGACCACATCAGCCCCCTCTCAATCTCCCCCTTGAGGGGAGAAGCTGGGACAATCACACATCAGCTCCCTCTCGGTCTCCCCTTTGAGAGGGGAGGTATTTAGGGGGTGTGTTTGGTGATTTTTTCTTTGAGGGCGCGGTAGCAGTAAATCCAGAGGAGTGGCACAGCCGTTCCCACGATAGTGTATAGTATCCAGAACAGGTCGGTTTCACTGTTGTGGTGGATGACCATGTGACACCCTATCTGCCCCCAGTCGAGGCCATAATACATGATTTTGACAGCCGACACCAATTTGAAGGCGATGATGTGGAAGATAAACACATAGAGGGTGTTGTCGCCACAGAAGACGAGCATGCGCTTGAACCAGTTGTCGTGGCGGTCAATCCACGAAGCTATGGAGTGCACCATAAGGAAGCCAATGCAGCCAGTAAGTGGAATGGTGGCAACGTCTTTCATTTCCACCTTGAGGTTCAAGCCATGGAAGTGGAGGAAGCATCCTCCCAGCAGCAGTGCGGCATAGAGTAGTGTAAGTGCCCAGTGCTCTGGAATGCGGTGCTCATGCCGACGGTAGAGCGCGCCCAGGGCAAAGAACATGACTCCCCATGTGTCGCGAATGCCACCCTGCACAATGGTAACGATTTTCAAGTTGTTAGAGACCTTGAAGCAGGCAAAGCCCAGTGCCAGCAGTGCTATGGCAATTAATGTGCCATCATCATTAAGCAACTTGTGACGGTTGTGCAGCAACAGGTAAAGGACGAGGAACACGATGCTTGCCACCAGCAAAGCCCTGAAGAACCAGAAGGCACCCGCCAAGAATTCGTCATAGCCTCCCATGGAGAAGACAATATGCACCAAACGCTGGTAAAACTCGTGCAGCGAGTAGGGATGAGTGACGCCATTCTCCCAGTTGCCAAACCTCTCGTTGAGGATACCAATCTTGAACATGAGGTTGTGGATGACCAGGAAAAAGAGGCTCCATTTCACAAAAGGCACATACAGCCCCTTAAAACGCTTCTTGCAAAACTGCCACGGGTCGTCGACATATTTCTTGCTAAAGAAATAGCCCGCCGCTATAAAGAACAACGGCATGTGAAACAGATATATGAAGTTTATCATTATGCCAGGACCCTCGGTGTGTCCGGCACACATGAGGAAGATGGCAATGCCCTTGCATATCGACAAATTAGTATTGCGTGACATAAAAGCGACTCGTTATTATTGCCTGCAAAAGTAGCAATTTTTTTCACAAAGAAAGCCACAATTGCCATGATTTTATCAAACCGGGGCCAAGGCTTTGTCCCCGATGCCTATGCCAAAGAGAGCATAGTCATAGATTACCGGGTCGCTGGGTCGCATCAGGCGCAGGATATTGGTGAGCTCGAGCACGGTTTTCTTATCGTTGGCTCGACGGTCTATCATTCCCAAGGAGCGAGCCGTGTCGCCCACGTGCACATCGAGTGGCACGAAGAGCTGTGATGGCTTAATGGCATTCCACACTCCCATGTCGACGATGCCATCGTCGCGAACGAGCCACCTCAGTGCCATATTGATGCGCTTGAGTGCTGTGTCGGCAAGCTTGGTGGGCAGGCACCGCGAGTCGGCAATGCCGCCGTTGGCTTCGGCAAACTGCTGCTGCATGTGCTCCACCAGCACCCATGCCGGCGTGTCGCTCTCCCCTACCCTTTGAGCCAAAGCAAAGTCGTTGAGCGAGTCATACTTGCGGTAGATGTGATTCAGCCCTCGCAACATATACTTGAAGTTGCGAGCAAAAAAGGTGCGATGGATATTGAGTTCATCGGGCAGTTCCTCATAAGCCTCGGCTGTGACAAAGGCGGCGGGGTCATTGCCCATGATGGTGAGCATCTTGTGGCAGTTGTTGCAAATCATCTTGCGATTGCCCCATGCTATGGTAGCCGAGAGCAACGACACAATTTCAATGTCGCGCAATGCCGAGAAGCGCCGGGGGAACTGCACTGGGTCGTTGGCGATAAAATCGACAGTGTTGATGCGCATCGCCTCACGGTCAAGAAACTCGTGAAGGCTGTCAAATTCCTGCTTGGTTAATGCCATTGATAGATTATTTTTTACTTTTCTTTCCCTTCTTATGTGGCTCTTCCTTCTTATCTGGTTCTTCCTTCTCATCGCTCCAAGTAAGGAAGCCATAAGACTTAAAGTGAGAGTCGTTGTTAAGCAACTCATTGTAGTAATCGGTGAAATAAGGCGTGAGCTTACTGTTGCGTAGCGAAACCTCATACATGCCGCTACCTGCCGACGCAATGATGCCATCGCCCATGTAGAATATCACACTCTTACTGCCCAGCAGGAAGTCATGCGGAATATAATAAATCTCGTGGATTGACTTGTTTTTCTTTCTCAGCTTCAACTCCTCGATGCTCTGATTCACGAGCGAGAGAATGTCTTCACGCTTGGAGTAGTTGAAAATGTCATCAAGCCCGAGCACCTTGTGGTGAAGCCTGTCATAATGAACAACTTTCATCTCACGATGCTTCATGCGCCCATCGAAGCGCTCGATGAGCACAGCCATCTCAAGCAGGAAGTTGGTGCCCAAGTAGGGGAACACGCGGCAACAGAACCTGGTGTGGTTAGAGCCCAGGGCGGTGTCGGAATCAACAACAGTAGTCACATAGTTGTCGCTTGGCATCACAAACTTGGGGTGCAGCAACAGAGTGTCGACACACTCCTCAATGCTGCCAAAAACCCCTGAGCCAACCAACTTTTTCATAAGAGCCTTTTCGAGCTTGCCCAGATCCTTGCGATTATTGATTGACACAGGCCACACGAGTTTCAGCTTAACGGTAGCAAACATGCGCTTACCCTCATTACCCACCATTATCTTCTCATGCGAGACATAGGTCACGCTGCGACTGATGGTGTCGAAGCGGTCTTCGAGCACGACATCGGGGATGGTGTCGGCCTGCTCAACAGCCGATGAGTCGTTGAGCGCAAAATTTATAGGGCTCTTCCCGTCACGATTGGAATTGCCCACTATATAAATCAAGAACGCTGCCACATCGAGAAACAGCAGCAAACCTATAATTATGTATAATGTACGCTTTGACATGGCTGTTAGAAATTAAGAAGATTTGCTTTCAAGATAGTTTTTCACTTGATTCATGAGCCATCGAGGAGTGGAGGTGGCTCCACAAATGCCAATGCTCTTCACCCCCTTGAGCCATTGCTCGTCAATCTCGTTCTCGTTGCTTATCATGTGGCTGTTGCTGTTGGCATCGAGGCACTCGGCAAAGAGAATCTTGCCGTTACTCGACTTGCTGCCACACACAAAGAACAC
Source organism: uncultured Prevotellaceae bacterium (assembly GCA_946410125.1). Lineage (GTDB taxonomy): Bacteria > Bacteroidota > Bacteroidia > Bacteroidales > Muribaculaceae > Sodaliphilus. The sequence goes on from CAMJZF010000029.1 coordinate 19,357, forward strand.
AAGCTCATGCTGCTGAGCAAACTCACGGATTTGAGGTATGCGATTGGCAACCGAGCGACAGATTGTGTCGTAGCTCTTAAACTCCACATCGTCGCCGATGCGATTCTTTATTTCCTCAACGATGGCTTTGAAGCCGTGCAGCGACTTGGTGGTTTGGGAATAGAGATAAATGTCGCGTGAGAAGTCGATTTTGTCTATTTCCTCAAGATTCTCTATCACGAGAGCACTGCCTTGAGTCTGCCCCACAAGCCCGTTAACCTCGGCGTGACCACGCTTGCCATAAATGACAATCTGCGGCCTGGAGCCTTCTCCATCGCCGGCATTATAGCTCGCATTGATGCGTCGCTGCAACTGCAGCACCACCGGGCAAGTGGCATCGATAATCTCTATATTGTTCTGCCTGGCAATGTCGTAGGTTTCGGGAGGCTCGCCATGGGCACGCAACAGCACCTTCACGTCGTGAAGATCTCGCAGCTGCTCATGGGTAATGGTCACCAACCCTTTGTGCTTCAATCGCTCCACCTCGTTGCTATTGTGAACTATATCGCCCAGACAATAAAGCTGCCCGCTCTTGTTCAGCTCCTCCTCGGCCTTGCGAATGGCAGTAGTCACCCCAAAGCAGAATCCCGATCCTTTCTCTATCTCGATTACCATTGTCGCCTACTTAGTTAAGACTTATTGTACTTTCTTCAAGTATTCTTGATAAAGCCACTCGTCCTGAGCCTCGATAGTGAGGTTGGAGTTATCGAGCAGCAACGCGTCGCTGGCACGTCGCAACGGACTTTCCTTGCGAGTAGAATCGATGCGGTCGCGCTCCTCAACGTTGGCGAGGACTTCCTCAAGGGTGGTTGTGGTGTCGCCCTTGCTCTGAAGCTCCTTAAAGCGACGCTCGGCGCGCACCTGAGCCGATGCAGTGATAAACACTTTTAGCTCGGCATCGGGGAAAACCACTGTGCCAATGTCGCGACCGTCCATAACAATGCCCTTGTTCTTGCCCATTGCCTGCTGCTGTGCAACCATGGCACGTCGCACAAAGCCTATAGCCGAAACAAGGCTCACCTTGTTGCTGACCTCCATGCCACGAATCTCTTTCTCCACATTCTTGCCGTTGAGCCAGGTCTCACTCTTGCCCTCCTGACCCACCTTGAATGTTATCTCAATCTTGGGCATGTGCCGGCGCAAGCGAGGCTTGTTGACATTGTCACCATCAATCATTCCATGCTCAAGACAATAGAGAGTTACGGCACGATACATGGCACCGGTGTCGATGTAGGCATAGCCGATGCGCTTGGCAAGTGCCTTGGCCATAGTGCTCTTACCACATGACGAATGACCGTCGATAGCTATAGTAATCTTTTTCTTCATAGTGCAACATATTGTTTTATTATTCAACTACAAAGATAATCACATTTTTTAAACCATCACTACTTTTTTGCGTCTTATAATAGACGAAATATCAAAAAAAAATGACTTTTTGAAGTTTTTTTCTTCTTGTTTGTCTATTTAATTTGGTACATATTTTGTTATTTAGTAATTTAGCGGTCAAAATCTATAACACTTTAATTATATTATACAAAATGAAAAAGACTATTATTGCAGCAATGAGTGCTGCCTTGATAATGATGAGCAGCTGCCAGTCGTCAAGCCAGTTCTTTGGCGCAGCAACCGGTGCTTCGCTGGGAGGCATGTTTGGCTCGGCAATAGGTAGCATTTCGGGTGGCTGGCGCGGAAGCAACATTGGTACAATAGCCGGTATGGCAATTGGTGGAGTGATAGGTGCCGCCGCTACAACGCCGAAGACCAGCAAGGAGAGTCGCACCAGCGATTACTACAATGGCTATGACTATGACGACTATCATCAAAACAACGTTTATAGCCCTTACTCCAACATCTATGTTGAGAACATTCGCCTTGCCGAGACCTATAGCAACAATTGCATTGACGCAGGCGAGCGCGCAAAGCTCATTTTCGAAATCCGCAACTCAGGAAACGAATATGTGTATGACATTGCACCAGTAATCACCGTGTCGGGTACAAAACAGATTTACCTGTCACCAACTGCAATCATCAGCGAACTTGGTCCTGGCCGTGCAGTGCGTTATCAAGCCGAGGTGGTGGCGACCAACAAACTGAAAAACGGTGTTGCCGATTTCAACATCAGCTTCTCTAACGGTGACCAGCTCTACACCGTGAGCTCTTTCCAAATTCGCACAAGGAAGAGATAAGAACGAAGTGCAATATAAAATACCACTACTCATGCTACATGACTGGTGGTATTCTTTTTTAGATTTATCTTATTCGCTCTTACAAATTTGCATCATGAAACATTTAGCCTTATTTATTTGTGTAACAGTATTATTATGCCAAAGTGCCGCAGCACAAAAGAAGTATGTGCCCCAGCGCAGTGATTATTCATTCAGGACACAAGTGTGTACCACCACCGATGATGAAGGTGAAACGGTGACCGACTCAATCATCACTTATGTGACCAACAAGCAAGGCACCTACACCATAGTGAGCCCTACCCTGCCAATGGATCCAGAACACTGGCAAGGCTTCGGAAACATTGTCGAAGACGACATTAACTTCGATGGCATTCCCGACCTGATGATTTGCCTTGGCCCAATGAATGCCTTTGGCGGTTTTACCTACGACGGATATGCCTGGGATCCTAAACGTCACACCTTTGTAAAGATTGAGAATTTTGATGAAATCCTTGATCCCACATTCAACAAGAAAGACAAGACCATCGTAGGAACTTACAGGGTTGACGATGAATTTGAATTTTCAACCTATAAGCTGAAAAACAATAAAGCTGTGCTCATTAAAAAGACACATGAAAAAATGGACTTATAAGAGTAGTATGTTTAACAACACACCCGAGTCGTTTTTATAGTTTCGACTCGGGTGTATTTTTTTGTCCTTAACAACTAAGAACGTTGTCGTTAATTGCCTTTTAGAGGTCGCGAAGGATTGGCATCGTCATGCAGCGGGCACCACCACCGGCACGGGGAAGTTCGCTGCCTGGGAAAGCAGCCACAAACTTCTCGTAGTCGTTCATGTTAACCTTTCCAGCGACGATGTCCTCGGCATTGAGCACGGCAAAGCCTGCCCGGTCAAGGGCATCAATGGTGTGGGTGTTGCGTCGATAGCCAAGAATCTTGCCGTCGCCCATCGAGAAGAAGTTGGCACCGCTGTGCCACTGCTCTCGAAGCTGTACCCATGGGTCGCTACCGCCACCAATTACGGGTTCAATATCCCACCCCAGCTGTGTGAGACCGTCGATGATGTTAGGCACACTCTTGTAACTAATCTTTCCGTGGTCGATGGTTATGAGTGTAGTATTCTTTCCTGCAAAGAGACCCTGCTTCTTGAGCATTGGTTCAAACGCCATGCACTGGTGCTTGCCCAGGAAGGTAAATACCATATCAAGATGGATGAACGACTCAGGCTCCATGGGCAATTCCTGAGCAATGATGTTGAAGTGGTCGCGCTCGCGGGCGAAAGTCTGAGCAAGATACTCGATGCCCTTGCGGTTGGTGCGAATACCCTGCCCAATGCACAATGTGTCGGCACTGGCAATCTGCACATCACCGCCCTCGGTGCGTGCATAGGGGTTCCATGCCATGGCATTTAAAGTCTCCACACCAAAGAAGTGGCGGAAAATTGCCTCATAAATCAGAGACTCACGCTCACGCACCTCAAAACTCATTGAGTTGATGAGCACACGGTTATAGACTGTTGACGAAGCATCGCGGGTAAAGAACAAGTTGTAGAGCGGCTTGAGCAGATAGCGATGCTCGCTCACCCCGTCCCACTTAGGATCTTCACAACCCTCAATGAGCACCTGTGCGAGTTTTTTGGGGTCATCGCCAGCAACTTCGGCAATGACTTTAGCCGTTTTCTGGTCACAGCCACGCAGGCTGTCGCTGAGCAGCTTGGTCTTAATGTTCTCATCGTTGAGCAGTTGCTCAAGAATGTCTTGAACATAATAAACATGTGTCCAGCGCTCGAGCACGCCACAAAAGTTGCTGTATTCTTGATCAACTATAGGCTTGTTAAGGATGTCGCTATAGAGAGCGGCATTGGCATTTAGCGGGGTCATGCGCTCAATTTCCACACCCGGGCGATGCAGAAGCACAGCCCTTAATCGCCCGGTTTCGGAGCTTACATTTACCTCGCAAGGAGTTAATTGCTTTGTGTCCATAAAAAAACAATCAGTTTTCAGTTGTCAGTTATCAGTAGTCAGAAGGGAGAGGGAAGAGGCTGTCTTAACCCCGTCCCTCCAACTCTGAATTCTGACATCTGTTATTTCATGTAGGTGTAGCGATAGTCGGTTGGCGACACCAGAGTTTCCTTAATCACGCGTGGAATAATCCAGCGAATGAGGTTGAATTCGCCACCCGCCTTATCGTTGGTACCACTGGCACGTGCACCACCGAAGGGCTGCATACCAACCACTGCACCTGTTGGCTTGTCATTGATGTAGAAGTTACCTGCAGCATAGCTCAAGATTTCGGTAATCTTCTCAACTGCCATGCGGTCGCGTCCAAACACAGCACCTGTCAAGCCGTAAGGAGACGTCTCGTTGCAAATGTTGGCAGTCTCTTCCCATTTCTCGTCGTCATAGGGATAGACAGTGAGAACAGGAGCGAAAATTTCCTCTTCCATCGACTTGAAGTGAGGATTGCTGGTCTCGATAACGGTGGGCTCTACAAACCAGCCCTTGCTGCAATCGCACTTGCCACCCATTACAACATCGGCATCGTTGGCCTCCTTAGCGAAGTCGATATAAGACTTAGCCTTGTCGAACGAAGCCTTGTCGATAACGGCATTGATGAAGTTGGTTGGATCCATCACGTCGCCCATCTTAACCTCGGCAGCCATAGCCTTCATGTCGTTGAGGACATCAGCCCAGAGGCTCTTGGGAATGTACATGCGTGAAGCAGCCGAGCACTTCTGGCCTTGGAACTCATAGGCACCGCAGAATGCTGCAGTAGCAACGGCTTTGGGGTCGGCACTTGGATGAACGAAGATGAAATCCTTGCCACCAGTCTCGCCCACAATGCGAGGATAAGAGACATACTTGCCCAAGCCTTGAGCAGCCTGATTCCAGAGCGAGTTGAAAGTAGCAGTGCTACCTGTGAAGTGGATTCCCGAGAAATACTTAGACTGAGTGGCAACCTCTCCAATCAAAGCACCGCTGCCTGGCAGGAAGTTAACCACACCGTCGGGAAGTCCAGCCTCCTTGTAGAGCTGCATGAGATAGTAATTGCTCAGCAAAGCGGTAGTAGAAGGTTTCCACAATGCCACGTTACCCATGAGAACGGGAGTCATGCACAGGTTAGAAGCAATAGAAGTAAAGTTGAATGGAGTCACAGCAAGGATAAAGCCCTCGAGAGGACGATACTCGGTGTGATTTAACTGTCCAGCGCCATCCTTAGGCTGCATGGCATATA
>CAMJZF010000030.1 GCA_946410125.1 uncultured Prevotellaceae bacterium
TCATTGGTTGTCTCTCTATTTTTTATTGTCAACCATTTGTCAACCGAAATTTTTAAGGAAGATTAAATTAATTATTTTAAGAGTACAATAATTTAATATTCAACGTGTTTTTGGCATTCTAATATATGAATCCACCACACTGGCTATATTCTATTGCAAAGTTCGTGATTTTTTTGCTGACAAAAGTTATAAGAAAAGCGATTGTAACATACTAAAGTAAAAAAAATATTGCTATCTTTGTACAATTTATAAATATGTAATTACAATGACTAATTATCAGAGAGATATAAAATCACTTTCTATGGTAATGGTGGCGGTGGCTGTGTTGTTGCCTGTCAGAGCTCTGGCGCAGGATGAGAGCAAACTGTTACAGGATGAGAAACTCAACACTTTCACTATCGATGCCGAGCTCATGACACGTAGCGAGTTGCGCAATGGCGGTCTGCCCGAGACCGAAGAAGACACCGACAACAAAGCCTATTTCATCCTTGAGCGCACCAGGCTGGGGCTCGACTATGAGCGCACTTTCCTCAAGGCACACGTCACAGCACAGCACAGTGCCATTTGGGGGCAGGCTGGCAAGGGATCGTTCAACCTCTATGAGGCGTGGGTTCAGCTAACCTCCCGAAAAGGATTTTTTGCCAAGATAGGACGCCAGGTACTCAGCTACGACGACGAGCGCATCATTGGCTCCAACGACTGGGCAATGACAGCCCTCTCGCACGACCTGGTGAAATTGGGCTATGAGAACAAGCAGCACAAGGTTCACCTGATGCTGGCTTACAACCAAAACAGCGAGAGTGTGAATGGCGGCACCCAATATTTCTATGGCGACAAGCCCTACAAGACGATGCAGAACCTGTGGTATCACTATCAGCACCCACGCGTGCCCTTTGGTGCATCACTCTTGTTCATGAACCAAGGGCTGCAAAGCGAGAGAGACGACAACCTTAATAAGACCTACTTTCAGCAACTCATTGGCACCTACCTCTCCTACAAGCCCAATCGCTGGAGTGCCGAGGGCTCTTTCTACTACCAAATGGGCAAGAACGAGAACGGCATCGACATCCGGGCATGGATGGCAAGCGTGAAAGGCACTTACTCACCCACAGCACAATGGAGGCTCACAGCCGGCTACGATATCCTCTGTGGTGACCCATTCTTTGCCGTACCGGCAGGCGGGGGCATAGGTTTAGGGCTAATTCAGCACAAGACCATCAAGGGTTTCAGTCCGCTCTATGGCTCGCATCACAAGTTCTATGGTGCTATGGATTTCTTCTATGTATCTACCTACTATAACGGATTCACTCCAGGTTTGCAGAACTACTATGCCAGTGTTACCTACAAGCCCATCAGCAAGCTGAAATTTGATGCGGCCTACCACTACTTTGCCATCGCCACCAACACCGAGAACCTCAAAAAGAGTCTCGGTCACGAGATAGAACTTACTGCTGCCTACACTCCCATCAAGGAAGTGACCGTGTCGCTGGGTTACAGCTACATGCGAGGTAGCAAGACCATGGAGGCTCTAAAGCGTGTTGATAGCGAGCGACAGCTGCATTGGGCTTGGCTCAACCTCATCGTTCGCCCACGATTCCTGCAAGTTAAATGGTAAAATGCCGGAAACCACATGAATATATTAGAAAAAATAAGGAGCCACTTTAGCAGGCGCACTTGGATTACTTTGATTATTGTGTTTGCCGCGCTCATGCTTGAGCTGTTCTCGGCTGCTCAATACTACTACACTAAGCGCATTCTCGAAGAAGAGCTTGAGAAAAAGGCTTCAATCGAGATAACCATGAAGGCCATCCTGGTCAAGAGCATGCTCAACACCACCGAGCAAGTGCTCAACAGCTATATGGTAGAACTCACCAAGCTCGCCCAAGATACCGACGATATCGACGATGCCATTTGCACCATAGCTCAAGCCAACCACTATTTCAAAGGTGTGGGACTCGCTTTTAAGCCAGGCTACTTTGAAGGTGGCGATGAGCTCTTTGAGCCATGGGGATTCAACTCTTCCAGTGGTGTACAGTTCAAGGAGAACATAGCAAGTCGTGAAAGCCATGATTACACTAACTATAAATTTTATTCCGAGCCCATGTCAACGGGCAAGCCCTACTGGAGCGACCCCTACATCGACACGGTCGAGACACACTCATTCATCACTACCTACTCAATTCCCATCATCGACAAAAATGGTGAAAGGGCAGGCATAGCGGGCATCGACCTGTCGCTTGAATGGCTCAACGACACCCTCAACAATCGCCACATCTACCCATCGTCATTTTGCATGCTGCTCACCGACAACGGGAAGCTCATCTCACAACCATCAAAGAGTCATCACAAGCACAAGGATTTTGACGATGCAGTACGCCTGATTAACGACCCAACAGCCGACAAACGCATCGTTACCAACAGCAAAATCAATGTTATAGAATTTGTCACCGAGGATGGGGAGGATGCGTGTGTGTTCTTCCATCACATGAGAGGAAAACCTCACTGGCAAGTGGCGGTGGTGTGCTACGACAAGGAAGTGTTTGGCGAACTCTACAAGATGCAGTTGAGGACTGGATTGCTAATGCTGCTGGGATTCCTGTTACTGGGATATATCATCTATCGATTCCTCAAGAATAACAAGCGCATGGCGCAAAACGAGCTGGAGCACGAGCGACTCAACACCGAGCTTCATGTGGCACAGCGCATCCAAAGCGAAATGCTGCCTAAAGCTGACATCGAGCACAGCAATGTCGACATTGCTGGCATGCTGGTTGCTGCTCGCGAGGTGGGTGGCGACATCTACGACTTCTTCGTGCGCGACGAGAAGCTCTTCTTCTGCATTGGCGATGCCAGTGGCAAGGGAGTGCCCTCGGCATTGGTAATGTCGGTCACCCACTCGCTCTTCCGAGCCATTGGTGCCCGCGAGAGCAATCCAGCCCGCATCATGCAGCTCATCAACCATGCTGTGTGTGAAGGCAACGAGTCGAGCATGTTTGTTACTTACTTCATCGGCGTTCTCGACCTGCCCACGGGTCGCCTGCACTACTGCAATGCCGGTCACGATGTTCCCATCATGATTACCGACAAAGTACACAAGCTTGATGTAAAGCCCAATCTCCCATTAGCTGTGATGGGCGACTGGCAATTTGAAGGACAAGATATTAAGCTTGAGCCAGGCGAGACCTTCTTGCTCTACACCGACGGATTGACCGAGGCGATGAACGTCCACAAGCACCAGTTTGGCATTGAACGTGTGCTCGATATCGTGAAATCCTCATTAGGCTCATCGCCACAAGAATTGCTCAACTCAATGCTCGATGCCATGCACCACTTTGTCGGAGAAGCCGAGCAGAGCGATGACCTCACCATGCTTGCCATCAAGTACACACCCACCATTGATGACGTTGTGCTTGAGCGCGAGATAACTGTCATCAACGATGTTGAGCAGGTTACACTACTTAACGACTTCGTCGATGCCTTCTGCGCCGATCTCAAGATGCACACAAGCGAAGCCACTCAGATGCGACTTGCAGTAGAGGAGGCAGCGGTAAATGTCATCAACTACGCTTATCCCGAGGGAGAAAAAGGTGAACTCAATGTTAAGGCAATCGCCACCGCGAGCTCACTAAAGTTTGTGCTTACCGACAGCGGCATGAGTTTTGCCCCAACCGATGCCCCCGATGTTGACACTTCGCTTAGTGCCGAGGATCGCCGCATTGGTGGACTGGGCATCTTCCTGGTGCGTCAGCTCATGGACAGCATCAACTACGAGCGCATCAACGGCCACAACGTGCTAACGCTCACCAAGAAACTTCTTGTTACAAATGATTAATATTTAACACACAATAAATTATATTATTATGAAGACTACAATTAATGAAATTGACGGCAAGCTGGTTGCAACATTTGAAGGCCAGCTTGACACTGCTGCTGCAGTCGAGGTAGAGAAAGAATTGAAACCTCTTTACGACAACGAGGACAAGGACATCATGATCGACTGCGAGAAACTTGAGTACATCGCATCGAGCGGATTGCGCATCCTGCTGGGCATCCTCAAGAAGGCGAAGTCGCACGGCCACACCGTGACCCTAAAAAGCCTTAACGACGACATCAAAAACGTGTTCCAAATGACAGGATTTATCAACCTCTTTAACTTCGAGTAAATACCTATGAAAACTATTGCCCCACTGAGCAAGTCGCAATATGGGCTATATGTGGAATGTGCGAGCCATCCTGGTGAGCCATGCTACAACCTTCCCTACATCTATGTGCTTGACGGCAGTCTCGACGGCGAGCGTCTGTGTCAAGCGGTGATTACAGCCTTTAAATCGCATCCCACCATGTTCACACGCATCGAACTTAGCGAGGATGGCGAACCCTTGCAAACCGTTGATCTCGACAATGAGCAATTCGTGCTTGAGGTCAAGGAGATTGCCGATATCGAGAAAGAGAAACCCCACCTTGTGCAGCCGTTCAACATCTATGGCGCCCGACTGTTCCATGTGAGCGTGATGCACGACAAGGAGCATTACTATCTCTTCGTTGACTATCACCACCTTATTGTTGACGGCACATCGATGCAGATTTTGCTTCACGACATTGAGAAAGCTTATAAGAATGAGTCGATAGAGCCCGAGGACATCACAATGGCGCAAATCTCCCTCAACGAGGAAGAGAAGCGTCAGCAGCCTGAGTTTGAGCAAGCCCGCAAGTGGTATGCCGCCAATTTCGATTGTGGCGACACCTTCACTCAGCTCATGCCCGACCTATATGAAACTGAGCATCGCGAGGCAAGCCTGCTGCACACTATAGAAACAAAAATGAGTCGCATCAACGAGTTCTGCAAGGCTAACGGTATCTTCAGGAGCAACTTCTTTACTGCGGCATTCAGCTTCCTGCTGGCGAAATTTAACAATGAGCAAGAATCACTCTTCACCACGGTCTTCAATGGGCGAACATCTAAGCAGATGAATCGCACAATAGGCATGATGGTCAAGACGTTGCCAGTATATGGAAAGTTCACGCCCCAAACATCGGTGCTCGACTTCTTGCGCACTCTGCAACAGCAGATGAGTGGTTGCCGTGAGCACAGCATCTACAACTATAGTGACCTGATGGCCGACAGCAACTTGCAGACCAACGTCATGTTTGCATGGCATGGCAACATTTTTAGCGACAACCAGTGGGCGGGCATGCCCATGAAGGCCGTGCGTCTGGGCAACAGCACCCTTGATGCTTCGCTTTATATCAAGGCGTTCATCCTAAATGACCATTATCATGTCAAAGCTGAGTATAACAGCAATGAATACACACCCGAACTCATTGCGCAGTTCCTCCATAGTTATGAGGCAGTGGTTGAAGGCTTCCTCTCGAATGAAAAGCTGTGTGACATCGACATCGCCAGTGCTGCACAAGTCGAAGTGCTTGACAGCTTCAACGACACCGACGTGCCCTACGACGACACGCAAACCATCGTGTCGCTCTTTAAGCAGCAAGCTGCAGCAACGCCTTCCAATATTGCTGTTGTATATAATGGTCGCATTTATACCTACGCCCAGGTTGACGAAATAAGCAATCGCATTGCCGCCTACATCGCTTCCAAGGGGCTGGGCAAGGAAGATGTGGTGAGCGTGCTCATACCTCGCTGCGAGTGGATGGCAATAGCCTCATTGGGTGTGCTCAAGGCGGGTTGCGCCTATCAGCCTCTTGACCCGAGCTATCCCACCGAGCGCCTCAATTTCATGATGAAAGACGCAAGTGCTCGACTGCTTATCGCCGATGCCGACCTGCGACCGCTCGTGGGCGAATATGAGGGCGAAGTCCTATTCACAAGTTATATCAGCAGCCTGCCCAATGCTACAGCTCCCGTGGTGACCATTGAGCCCGACCAGCTCTTCATCATGCTTTACACCAGTGGCTCGACAGGCGTTCCCAAAGGGTGCCAGCTCACCCACCGCAATCTTGTGGCGTTCTGCAACTGGTTCCACAACTTTTATGATCTTAACCCGGAGTGTTGTGTGGCGGCCTATGCAAGCTACGGCTTCGATGCCTGCATGATGGATCTTTATCCCACTCTCACTTGTGGCGCAGCGGTGCACATTATTCCTGAGGAGATTCGTCTCGACCTTATTGCCCTGAACGAATATTTCGAGAGCAACGGCATTACCAACTCGTTCATGACCACACAGGTGGCCTATCAGTTTGCCACTGGTATTGAGAACCACTCTCTCAAGCACTTGTCAACAGGTGGCGAGAAACTGGCATCGCTTGATCCTCCCGTTGGGTATAAATTCCACAACGTGTATGGCCCCACCGAATGTACAATTTTTGTCACTTGCTATTGGGTTGACAAGCGCATAAAAGACATCCCAATTGGCAAAGCACTGGGAAACACCAAGCTCTACATCGTTGACCCGCAAGGGCATCGCTTGCCGGTGGGTGCTGCCGGAGAGCTCTGGGTGGCTGGTCCGCAGGTGAGTCGAGGCTACCTCAACCGCCCCGAGAAGACTGCCGAAGTGTATATTGACAACCCATTCACCAGCGAGGCAAAATACAACCGCATCTATCGCACCGGCGACATCGTGCGCTACTTGCCAAGTGGCGACATCCAGTTTGTGGGTCGTCGCGACGGTCAGGTCAAGATTCGCGGTTTCCGCATCGAGCTCAAGGAGGTGGAAGGCATCATTCGAGAGTTCCCGGGCATTAAAGATGCTACAGTGCAGGCCTTTGATGAGGAGGGCGGTGGCAAGTTCATCGCTGCCTACATCGTGAGCGATGAGACCATCGACATTGATGCCCTTAACAACTTTATCCTCGACGAGAAACCACCCTACATGGTTCCTGCTGTGACAATGCAAATCGATGCTATTCCGCTCAACCAGAACCAGAAGGTAAATAAGCGTGCCTTGCCCAAGCCCGAGAAGAAGGCTGCCGCCGCAGTAGAAGAGAGCAACGTGCCCATGAACGTGCTTGAGCAAGAGTTGCACGAGATGATAGCGGGCATTGTGGGCAATAGCGAGTTTGGCATCACCACACCGCTGGGATATGCCGGCTTGACCTCAATCTCATCGATACGCCTTGCTGTGCAGGTCAACAAGCGCTATGGCGTGGCTCTCGATTCTAAGTCGCTCGTCAAGACTGGCACCTTGCAGACCATAGAGAACGATATTCTAAAGCACATGATGACAGGCGAGAAATCGGTTGCCACATCTTTGGCTGCCACGGGTGAGACAAAGACCGCTGCGCCTTTGTCCTACGCTCAGACCGGAGTCTACTTCGAGTGCTTGAAGAACCCCACATCCACTATCTACAACATCCCTTATTTGCTCTCTTACCCCACTGGCACTAATGCTCAAAAGCTTGCCGAAGCGGTGAAGAAAGTGGTTGAGTGCCATCCTGAACTTAGTGTGCACTTCACTACCGAGGGCGACAAGATAATGCAGACAATCGACGATGCTGCCCCCATCAACATCCCTGTCACCCACATGAGCGATGAGGAACTGATGACCTATAAGAATGAGTTTGTGAAGCCTTTCAACTTGCAGAAGGCACCTCTCTACCGCTTTGAGGTGGTGACAACTCCTGCTGGAACTCATTTGCTCATCGATGTGCATCATTTGCTCTTTGATGGTGCTTCGGCCGACCTGTTGATAAGGCAGATAGGCACCACTCTTGAGGGCAACGATGTTGAGAAAGAATCTTATACCTATCTCGATTTCGTTACCGACCAGCAGGCTGCCGAGGATAGCGACACCTTTAAGGCATCACAGCAGTTCTTTGCCGAGCGCCTTGCCACCTGCGAGGGTGCAAGCGAGATTTCTGGCGACTTGCCCAAGAGCGACGTGCAGGGTTTGATAGGTGAGGCTGTGTGTGCTGTCGACCACGAGAAGGCAGCAGCCTATTGCCGCAGCCAGGAGGTGACTCCAGCTCATCTGTTCCTCGCCGCCACCAGCTATGTGGTGTCGCGTTACACCAATAATCGCGAGGTGTACTTGTGCACCGTGAGCAGCGGACGCTCTAATCTTAAGATAGCCGACACGGTGGGTATGTTTGTCAACACCTTGCCATTAGGCATAAGCATCGACGACGTGACAGTTGCCGACTACCTCAAAGCCACAAGCGACACCTTCGACAGCACGCTGCGTCATGAGGATTATCCCTTTGCCCGCATCGCTGCCGACTATGGCTTCCGCCCAGCAATCGCCTATGCCTACCAGGTTGGTGTATTGCAAGAATACAAAGTGGGCGGCAACGCCATCAGTCAGGAGTTACTCGAATTGAACGTGCCTAAGTTCAAGATCAACATCAAGATTGAAACTCGAGGCATCGTGGTGCAATATGACGACGCCATCTATTCCCAGAAGCTTGCTACAGCGTTGTCGCAGAGCATCGGTGCTGTGGTTGAGCGCATGATAGAGCAGCCTGGCGAGAAAGTGCGCCATCTGTCCATCGTAAGCCAAGAGCAAGAAGCCGAACTCGCTGTACTGCGCGAGGTGGCAACCGGCGATGCCCCATTCAAGCTGATGCATGAGTGCATAGGCCACTTCGCGGCTTCACAGCCCGGGCACGACGCTTTGGTGGCCATCGACGGCAAATTCTCCTACAAGGAGATGGATGAGGTTACAACCCGCATTGCAGCGGCTCTACAAGCGCGCGGGGTAGGGGAGCGCGACCGTGTGGCATTGCTGTTGCCACGCACCAGCAGGCTCATTTTATCGCTCTTCGGAGTGCTAAAGACAGGTGCCGCCTACATCCCCTGCGACCCCGAGTATCCGGCCGACCGCGTCAAGCTCATCCTCGAGGACAGCGAGGCCCGCTACATCATCACCACTGCCGACCGTCTCGACAGCGTTCCGCCCGAGAAGGCAATTAATGTGGAAGACCTCATCGCGAGCGATGCCGAGTATCGCAAGCCCGATATCACCCCCGACGACCTTGCCTACCTTATTTACACCAGTGGTTCAACTGGTCGTCCCAAGGGCGTAATGTTGCGTCATGAGGGAATTTGCAATTATCTCTATGGTCATCCGGCTAATGTCTTTGCCAATGGTGTTCTCACCGATGCCGAGCGCATATTGAGCGTGACCACAATCTCGTTCGACGCTGCTTTGCAAGACATTGGCATGGCTTACTATAACGGCAAGACGCTTATCGTCGCTACCGAGGAGCAGGCCAACAACCCTCTCGACTTGGCAGCACTCATCGAGCGTGAGCACATCAACATGGTGAGCGGCACTCCATCGCGCTGGCAAACGTGGCTCACCAGCGACGACTTTGCCCGGGCAATTGCCAATATTGCCATTGTGCGTGCCGGTGGCGAGAAGTTCAGCGACCAGTTGCTGCATCAGGTGCGCACCGTGAGCAAGGCGCGCATCTTCAACTGTTATGGCCCCACCGAGATTACTGTGGCATCTAACAATAAGGAGCTCACCCGCGCCTATCAGGTTACCGTGGGCAAGCCACAGCTCAACGTTAAGGAGTTTATTGTCGACACCGACGGCAATGAGTTGCCTGTGGGTGTGGTGGGCGAACTCTACATTGGCGGTCGTGGTGTGGCGCGTGGCTACAACAACCTCGACGAGATGACACGTGAGCGTTTCATCGACTACCACGGCACGCGCATCTACAAGAGTGGCGACTACGCCAAGTGGTTGCCCGACGGCGACGTGGTGATTCTGGGTCGTACCGACCACCAGATTAAGCTGCGTGGCTTGCGCATCGAGCTTGGCGAAATTGAGAACGTGATGCTGCGTGTTGACGGCATCGACAAGGTGGTAATCATGATTCGCAAGATTGGCGGCAAGGAGCATCTATGCGCCTACTATACTGCCGATCGCGAGATTGCTCCCGATGCTCTCAAGGCCGAAATATCTAAGAGCTTGACGCAATATATGGTACCAACAGCCTATCGCCAGCTTGACAAGATGCCTATGACACCCAACGGTAAGACTGACGTGAAAGCATTGCCCAAACCCGAACTTGCCATTGCCTCGGCCTACGAGGAACCGGCAACCGAAACTGAGCGGAAATTCTGTGAAATCTTCGCCGACATCCTGCAGATGGACAAGGTGGGTGCTGCCGACAACTTCTTTGAGTTGGGCGGTACATCGCTTGTGGTGACACGCGTCATCATCGAGGCCGACAAGGCAGGAATGCACGTGGCCTACGGCGATGTCTTCGCTAATCCCACTCCGCGCCAGCTGGCACGTTTGGTAACGGGAGAGACGGTAGAGAGTGGTCCCGACGAGGTGAAAGACTTTGACTATGCCGCTATCAACGAGGTGCTCAAGGGCAACACGCTCGAAGCCTTCCGCGGTGGAGAGCGTCGCGAGCTGGGCAACGTTCTGCTCACTGGCGCCACAGGCTACCTGGGCATTCACATCCTGCGCGAACTCATCGACAGCGATGCTCGCAACATTTACTGCCTCGTGCGTGGCAAGGATGCCGAGAAGGCCGAGAGCCGCTTGCGCACACTGCTCTACTATTACTTTGCCAACGCATTCCAGGATCTCTTTGGTAAGCGGTTGCACATCGTGGTGGGCGACGTAACAAGTGATTTTGGCGACAATCTCAACATCGACACAGTATTCAACTGCGCTGCTATCGTGAAGCACTTTAGCGAGGGCACCGAGATTGAGGATGTGAACATAGGTGGAGCTCAGCGATGCGTAGACTTCTGCCTGAAGAAGGGTGCTACACTGGTGCACATTTCCACGGCAAGTACGCGTGGTCTGTGGGCTGGCGAGGCACGCGACGATGTGTTCACCGAGCAACGGCTCTACATGGGTCAGTTCTTGGGCAACAAGTATATCTATTCTAAGTTCATGGCCGAGCGCCTCATCCTCGATGCCATAGCTCACAAGGGGCTCAGTGCCAAGATAATGCGCGTGGGTAACCTGGCGGCGCGCTCGACCGACGGCGAGTTCCAGGCCAATTTCCAGACCAACTCCTTCATGGGGCGCATCAAGGTTTACAACATGCTGGGCGAGTGTCCTTACTCGATGCGCAACAAGCGTGTGGAGTTCTCGCCCATCAACGAGGTGGCTCATGCCATTGTGATGCTGGCTACAACACCACGCGAGTGCTGCGTGTTCCATCCTTACAACATCCACACCCAGTTCCTGGGCGATGTGCTCATGGGGCTGCACACTGTGGGCGAGGGTATCAAGTTTGTGGAGCAAGAAGACTTCGAAAAGGCTATGGAGGAGGCCAAGAGCGACCCGGCAAAGGCCAACCAGATGGCAAGCTTGCTCGCCTACCAAGACATGGCACATGGCCAGAAGACCACCGACGTGACCCGCGACAACGACTACACCACCCAGGTGCTCTACCGCTTGGGCTTCGCATGGTCGCCCACGTCGTGGGACTACGTGGAGCGCATGCTCACAGCTATTGGTGGCCTGGGCTTTTTCGACATGTAGTAATGTCCTCACAGGAGTCGTCCCTTTGCACCCTCAAAGGGACGGCTCGAGGACATCGCTAATATCTATCGTTTGATTACTATTTTAGTCACTTATTTTATTAATCAAAACTGTTTTGTTTTATGAAAAAGAAATTATTCTATTTTTTAGTTCTTGTCCTGATGGCAGCAACTAAGCCTGCTGTTGCAGCCGAGCTGACAGTGCGCGATGGAACAGTAACCAGCGACAAAGTTCCTGCCTACGTTTATTATTGGGACGACTTCACAAGATGTCAAACTGTTATTCCTGCCACCGACCTGGAAGAAATGATTGGAGGCACTATCAGTGCCATGACGTTCTACACCAATGCTGAGAACATTCCCTACACATCGCTCTCTACAGCCGATGTTTATCTGATGGAGGTGGACTACACCACAATTAGTGCTTATGAGCCCAAGAGTGCCGCCACAATGGTCTATCAAGGCACGCTCGACTTTGTGGCAACCGATGGTGGCGGCTTGCTCACCATTACGTTTGCCACGCCTTACACTTATGATGGCGGGAACCTGCTCATTGGCATTGAGAACACCACCGATGCTGAGTACAAGCACATGTATTTCTATGGCCAGACCGTGGAGGGAGCCTCGATTTCGGGATACAGCGCTTACACTCTGGATAATGCCACCGCCACACAGCGCAACTTTATCCCAAAAACCACGTTTACCTACACCCCCAGTGAGGGTCCGGTTTACTACAAGCCTGTGAACTTGCAGGTGACCGACATCGCTGCCAATGGCGCTAAGGCCACTTGGCAACCTGGCGGCGATGAAACTGCCTGGAATCTTGAGTATAAGAAGACGAGCGACGAGGAATGGACTACCGTGCCATTGACTGCTACAACTTATGAATTTGACGGCCTTGACAATAACACCACCTATAATGTGCGCGTTCAAGGCGACTATGGCAATGGAAACCTGAGCAGCTGGGCTACAACCTCATTTACCACACTCAAATGTGACGACATGGGGTTCATCACCTACAACCTCAACGACTCCTATGGTGACGGATGGAACGGTGCCTCAATCAATGTGGTCGATGCCGCAACCAACGAAGTGATTCAAAACCTTACCGTCTCCTCACAAACGGCCTCTGGCACCATCGGCATTTGCCCAGGCGAGACTCTCAACTTCGTTTGGGTGTCGGGCAACTACGATGGGGAATGTTCCTTCTCTATCACCGATCCTTTTGGCCAGCCCATCTACAATAGCCCTGCAGGTGCTCCACCGGCTGCAGGCCAGTTTGCTTCTTACACCTATGAATCCAACCCTAACCCCAAGCCCACCAACCTTGCTGTGAGCAACGTTACATCAACCACAGCCGACGCCACTTGGGCAGGTATGGCCCAGAACTACAACCTGCGCTATCGCACTAAGGGCGGCTATGAGAAGCTGTACCAGGAAAGCTTCGAGAATGGCATGGGAGACTGGACCGCAGTCGATAACGACGGCGATGAAGTCAACTGGGAAATGTTGAATATGAATAACTACGCAATGAGTGGTATTCCACTTGTTGCTGCCGATGGGGATTATGCTATGGGATCAAAGAGTTATCTTAATGATGACTGGGGATATATCTCAGGCGACAACTGGCTCATCAGTCCACTGCTTGACCTTAGGGGCACTCTCAGGTTCTATGTTGCCGACCTTGGAGCAAGCCTTATCGAGCATTTCAGCGTGATGATTTCCACCAGTGGCTCCGATCCTGCCAGCTTCACGGCTCTCGACGAGAATGTGGCAACTTCGGGAATAATAAACAACTGGGCAGAGCACAGCTACGACTTGACCGCTTATGAGGGTCAGCAGGGCTATATCGCCATCCGTCACGAGAGCAGTGGCAACAGTGGCTACTACTTGTTTGTCGATGCTATCTCGCTCGATGGAGAGGAAATTCCCGCTGGCGAGTGGGTTACCATGAACAACGTGACCAGCCCCACTACAATAGAAGGCTTGACTCCCAGCACCGACTATGAGGTGCAAGTACAGGCCATCTATGAGGATGTCGAAGACTCCGACTGGACTGCTTCGGTCTTCTTCACCACACTCGATGCTGAACCAGTTATCACGCTCGACAATGACTTCGGTACATACGACGCACCAACCATCGTTCATGTTACAGTTGAAAATATGCCCGAAAACGGCGCAATTTGGTATATGTTTACTCCCGCCGGTTCAATGGCTCCTGCCGGTACTAAGGCTCTTGACGGATGGGAAGACTATGACAACGAGCAAGGCATCTTTGTCAACGTCAGTGGTCAACTCTCAGTAGTTGTGGTCGATGCCAACGAAAACATCATCGTTCGCAAGGTTGGTGATTACATCATCAGCAATCCTGCTGGCGTTGAGACAATTGCTACTGGCAGCAACCACAGTAACGACTGGTACACCATCAGCGGTCAAAAACTCAACGGCAAGCCCGTTACCCCAGGCATCTACCTGAACGGCAACAAGAAAGTTGTGATTAAGTGAGAGGAGAACTGAGCTTGCTCAAGTTATCCCGAGCGTGAACAACTTCAAGCGAGAGCTTAACGTTGTGATTAAAGAAACTTCTTTACCATCCAAAAGAATGCACTCGCCTATGCTAAGCGAGTGCATTTTTTACCTTTGCCCGTGTAGGCTATTTATTTTATTCTTTCACTCCCATCTGCTTCATTACATCGGCAAGATACTTGGCACATTTTGTGTCATAGGCATTAAAGCCTTCTTGACTTGTAATAAAGTGCAGGTCATAGTCTCCATTGCTGGCGTTGGCGAGAATGTCATTGCCACCAAAGTTGACTGCCATGTCACTGCTTATCACCTTGTTGCCAATTAACTCCCAATCGCTTGAAGAACCAAATGATGGCAACTGATACCTCCCGCAACTTGCAAGGCACAAAGTCACCATTAAGATAAATATGTATTATTTCATTGACTTCAATTACTTGTTATTTTTTTAATTACACAAAAAAGCTGCCAGTTGGTTCAACGTTTCGCATTGTGCTCGCGTTATTCTACGATGGTCATTGTGATGCTCCCAAGGCGATAACAATAATAAGCGTCCTTCGCTACACGCATCAAACTGGCGACCACTTGGTTTCTGCATGTGGGTAATTCCATTTTCTAACAAAAATATAAGTGGAAAACCAGCATTGAAGGCTCTTTTCATCACTTCCTTCTCCCCATCACTAATGCTCGGCGATACAAGAACTGCACCATCTTGTGCAAGAGATAAATAATGACTGCACGCTGTTTCTATATCGCTTAGTGTCATCTTTCGCGAGCATTTTACCGCTACCTTATAAGGATATTCAAGTAGGAAAAGATTACCCAAAGCCGACAATTCATGACCGCATACTTTGATTCCTTGCCGAGCGGTTAGATAATGAGGATTTTCACGCTTCACCCACAGGCGGCGTGGGTTGTCTTGTAAGTAATGTTTCCAAGTTGCTAATTGTCCCTTGCCCGAGAGAATGCGGTCGTTATACCCCGACTCCCAAAGCTTAATAGTCCGAGACTGCGTCTCGGAGCACGCCAACTGAGAACGAAATATCTTGGTTGCCTTTGCCTTAAAACGACTTATTATGTGCCCAACGTGGCGTTGTAACTGCTCTCTAACAAATAAAATCCCATGCACATGGTCGGGCATTAGCTGGAAAGCAATATTCTCTACTTGAGGATTTTCGATAGAAATATTATCCCAGCACTTTGTCACTTCACACCCTAATTCAGTTGGTAACACCCACGGAGATGGATGAACAGCATCGGCATCGCACAGAGTACCAAAAAACGGCTTGCGGCCCAACACGCAGATAGTGAACATATAAACACAGCGGCCAGCATAATTGTGGTCAAACTTGCGGCGATGCATAGAAGGCACTAACTGCAACTCTTCGTGGTTGTTAACCCACTCAATGCGTTTAGCAACTGTTTCTCCTTTCATCTTCTAAAAAAGTTTCTGTACTAATGTTAATGTACTACGAGACGCAGTCTCGTAAATTTAATATTGCCCCAAAGTTACCCAATAATTCTCAATCCACAAAAAAGTTAATGTACTACGAGACGCAGTCTCGTAAATTTAAATCTTGTCACTTGATTCTACAATCCCATTAAGATGGCTGAGAAATTATAGAAATTACATTACAGGATTTGTATATTTTGGGGAATTGTTCTACATTTGTAGTCTTTGAGACTTTTCAAGGATGTTTTTGAAAGATGAGTGACAATAGCATACACAAACAATTCTATGGCTACCTGTGGGCCTATATCTTAGTGGCTCTGTCGGGGTGCTTAGGCAATGTGGTCGACGGCATCATCGTGGGCAACCTCATCAGCGAGGACGGCGTGAGTGCCATAAACTTGTCGAAACCAATCAACCAGTTTATCTTCACCGTGCACTTGCTCATCAATGCTGGTGCCGGAATGCTCGTGGGTTATGCCTTAGGCAAGAAAAACATCGCCGATGCGCGGCAATTCTTTACCCGCGCCCTCACGCTCAGCACTGGCATAGGTTTGCTGCTCACTATCTTTGGCGGACTGCTGTTCCCCACACCTACGGCTCGCCTGTTGTGTAGCAACGAGCACATCCTGCCACTGGCGCAGGACTACATGCAAGTGCTGCTCATTGGCAACCCTGCCTTCATAGTGATGTGGGGGCTCTCGACCATGGTGGGCGTCGACGGCAGCCCTAAGTTGGTGTCGTTGGCGGTAATCATCGACAATGTCGTCAACCTGCTGCTCGACATCGTGTTCATCCAGGTCTTCGACTGGGGTATCACCGGTTCGAGTGCCGCAACGGTGGTGGGGCATCTTGTGGGCATTGCCATCCTGCTCAGCCACTGGCGCAAGCCCGAGAACAGGCGGCTGCGACTGCAGTTTGGCGGTGGCTCACTGTTGGCATCGTGGCGTCGCATCGCCTCACAAGGAGCACCATTGGCAATGGCCTCTATCTGCCTCACGCTGCTCTTGCTTAGCGCCAACACCATTGTGCTCTCCACAACAGGACGCACTGGCATCTTCGTGTTTGCCTTGTGCATGAACCTGCTGCAAGTGTACAATCTCTTTATCTCGGGTACATGCCAGACCCTGCAGTCGCTTGGAGCCATCCAGGTGGGCAAGGGCGACGAGAATGGAGTGAAAACGGTCATCAGCAAGGGGCTTCGTTTCATCACCGTGTCGATGGCGGTAACATGCGCTTTAGTGTGGGTATGGCCTCAGGGCATCGCCGAGCTTTTTGGCTGCGATGAGCCCGAGATGCTTGCCCAGAGCAACCATGCGCTGCGAGTTTTCGCCCTCAGTTTCATCCTCTTTAGCTACATCTATGTGCTCATGATCATCTACAAGCTCTACAGCCACCACCGCATGGCGCTTTTCATCTCTTTCATTCTCTCGCTCATGGTGATTCCTGTGTTGTGGATAATGTCAAGAATTGCACCTAATGCCATTTGGTACAGCTACCTCATTGCTTATATCATCGAGGCAGTCCTCATCTTTATCCTCCACAAGGCTAATCACATTGAGTTCCGGTTGAAACAAGAGAGTTGAGAGCACTCTCTTCTTTCAACCGATCGTTCTCGTCGTTCTCTCTACAGGATATTACTGGAGCTTGAAGTTGACAGGTAAGGTATAGAGCACTCTCACAGGAGCATGGTCTTCGTTGTAGCCAGGTATAAATTTTTTCATTTGCTTTACTACCCTTATGGCTTCATTGTCAAGTGCTTTATTTACGCTTCTAAGCACCTTTACATTGCTTATTGCTCCACTTTTCTCAACAATGAACTGTAATACAACGGTTCCCTCAATGCCTTTTTTCTCGGCTGAACGGGGGTACTTGATGTTTTCGCCAAGGAATTTTACAAGACCGTCGGTGCCTCCAGGATATTCTGGTGGATATTTAGCTTGGTCAAATTCGACAAAGTCTTCATAATTCCCTTCGACATATTCGTAACCTGTGGGGGCAGGTTCTACAATAGTTTTTTTTGCTTTGCGCTTGTGAGTCTTTCGTTTCTTGGCATCGACATTAAATCCTGCCATGCCAACAGCGAGGGCAAGAATCATAATTATAAATCTTGTAGCTTTCATGTTTAATTGGTTGTTAAAGAATGGGTTTGGAGGAGGAAGCAAGGAGGAGAAGCCTCATTGCTCCCCCTCATAGCTCCACATTCTCTTATTAATAAATCTCGTCCTCGTCGGCTTGCTTGATTTCTTTCTCGGTGAGTTTGGTGCTGTCCATTTTGAACCACACCCAAGCAATGTAGGCAAGAACAAAGGGAACGAGTATCGATACATAGCTCATCACGGTGAGTGTGAACTGGCTGGACGAACTGTTGGCAAGCGTGAGCGAACTTTGAACGTCGAGCAACGAGGGGTAGAAGGCTGTGTGGTTGTAGCCCAGCACCCAAAAGAGGCTCATCACCACAAGCACCGTGCCGATTCCCGACCACCAAATACCACCTTTCCATTCTTTGTTGAGCAGCGACTTGACAATACCCGTGAGCACTAAATCCACACCTAAAAGGAATACCACCAGTGCCCACCACATGTCGAGGAAGTTGTGAAGATACTTGTAGTCGACCCATTTTGCAACCCCCTTGGCATCAACTTCAACACCTGCCGAAGTGAGAATCACGGCACATGTGGCAACAAAGAGCACTACAAAGATTGCGGCATTGACAAGCAAGAGATTGTGCTGAGACTTTTGCACTTCCCTATCATCGATATTGTTGATGAAATATAGCGATGCAAGGGTGCGTGCAAGGAAAAAGACCATGAAGCCAAAGAGCAAGTTCTTCCATGAAGCAATTGCTTCCAAGCCATGCTGCGGTCCCCATTGAGATATTATTGAGGCATCAAGAATTTTCCCTTTAGAAACAGTGAATTCGGCTCCAAAGAACATTCCTGCGACTGCCACGCCAAGCAATACGGGACCCACCACACCGTTGATGTGAAGCAGGATGTCGTAGAATCGTGTTCCATACACGTTGCCATGCTTGGAGCGATACTCATAGGCTATGGCCTGGATTACAAAGCTAAAGAGGATAAGAATCCAAAGCCAGTAGGCTCCTCCAAAGCTTGTACTGTAAAATAGGGGGAACGAGGCGAAGAATGCTCCGCCAAATGTCACGAGGGTAGTATAAGTCAATTCCCACTTGCGCCCCAGCGAGTTGATGAGCAAGGAGCGCTTGACCCACTTAGTGCCGGCAATCATCGACTGTCCTCCTTGCACAAAGAGCATGAACACCAGCAGTGCTCCGAGCACCGACATTATTAGCCACCAGTAGTTTTGCAACATTTCATGTGTCATAATTATTTCCTCCTCTTTTTATCTTGTGGTTTTTGTTCAACTTTGTCTAAGTCGGTTTTCGACTTTTGAGAAATCTGCTTGCAGATGATGCTAATGTCGGCAATGAGCAATGCGGTGAATACAACAGCAAATATCCAGAAGGTTGTCTGAACATATCCTGCCGAAAGGTCGCTGATTGCAATCTTGTTGGGCATCAAGTCTTGAATGGTCCATGGCTGGCGTCCTACCTCTGCAACAATCCAGCCGCTCATCGAGCACATGTAGGCGAGCGGTATGGTTATAATGGCAAGCCAGTAGCCGGCTTTTTCAAGTTTCTTGCGTCCAGGCACCCATTTGGGCTTGTAAATAAGCAACAGCACCACGATGAAGAAAAGTACAAGATAACCTCCAATCGTTACCATGAAGTGGAATGAGTAGAATGTCAATGGCACATTTGGCACCGATTCGGTTGGCTTTTCAAGATAAGTATAGCCTAAATACTTGAAATTCTCATCAATGTCTTTTTTATATTGTTGCATTGCCGTGCTGTCGTTGGCTTTCAAGGCATCACTATATCTTGCAAGAGCATGCTGCGCGGCCTTGCCATGCTCTTGGCGTTGCTCAAACGACAGGGCTTTCTTTACCAATCCCTTTTCATCACGGGTCTTGCCCAGAAGTATATCCTCGATGCCGGGCACAAAGGCATTGAAGTCGTGAGTAGCCAGAAATGCCAGACCATGAGGAATAGAGATGTCAAACAGGAACGGATCTTCTCCATTTCCCACTTCCTTGTCGGGATTTAATATACCAAAAGCGACAATCGACTGACCTGGTTCTCCTTCATATAGACCTTCCATGGCGGCAAGCTTCATGGGCTGATATTTTGCAACGGTAACTGCCGATGTGTCACCGCTGATGCTGGTGAGCACGATTCCTATCAGACCTACCCATCCGCCAACCTTCAAGCTGCGCAGGCAGTGGTCGCGGTTACGCCCTTTCAAAAGCATCCAGCCACACACTCCCACAACAAAGGCACCACTCAATGCCCATGCGCTGGTGATGGTGTGGAATACCTTAGACATTGCCATTGGTGAGAATGCTACAGCCCAGAAGTCGGTCATCTCGTTGCGCATGGTTTCGGGGTTGAATGTGCATCCGGTGGGATATTGCATCCATGCGTTGGCAACAAGAATCCACAATGCCGAGATGCTCGCACCAAGGGCGGTGAGCCATGTAGAGGCAAGATGGAACTTGGGGGAAACCTTTTTCCAACCAAAGAACATCACGGCAATAAATGTCGACTCCATGAAGAATGCTAAGATTCCCTCAATGGCGAGCGGCGCGCCAAAGATGTCGCCTACAAACCAGCTATAGTTTGACCAGTTGGTGCCAAACTCAAACTCAAGGATGATTCCGGTTGCAACTCCAATGGCGAAGTTTACACCAAAAATCGTCATCCAAAACTTGGTGGTGGCAAGCCATTTTTCATCACGAGTGCGATAATAGATGGTCTCCATCACACTAATTATAATTCCCAGTCCTAATGTCAACGGCACAAACAGCCAGTGATAACAGGCTGTGAGCGCAAATTGCGCCCTCGACCAGTCGACAACGTTCATTAATAAGTCACTCATAGGTTTATTGTATTAGTTATTAGTTTTTATTGTTAGCTGTGTTTGCCGGCCCTCATCTTTTGTCGATGAGTTGCTGACGAACGTACTGCGCTTTCCCCTCATCGGTATCGCTCTTGCTCGACAAGAAATTGGGGAAAAACAGTATCTTGATAATAACAAAGAACACAAACAGCTTAATGGCGATGATAAGCCACAATGTCTTGCCCACCGTCATCGAGCGGAAACCGTCAACATAGAGGTCTATTGCCCGTGCCCAAAAGCTGTTTTTGCCTTGCATTGGTAAAAGAGTTTTTCTTAATTTGGCAAATATAATAAAAAATGTACGTAAATCACCTTTTTTTCTTGAAAAAATTCAACATTAACCATTTTTGGTCTAATTCTTCACTTCACTGACAAAAAAGTTACCCAAAGGTAAATTTCCTACGGGTAACTCTTTTCCAAAAAAAGATAATAAGAAATGGGAGCAAGGTGCTTAAATCTTTTCACCTCCCCCTAAAAAATTATTGCGATAGACGTGCTATCGTTTCGAGCAGATTCCTGTTAATGTGCTTCTCGTTCTTAATAGCTTTGCTGAAAGGAACATATACCATTTGTTCGTCATCATCGCCAATCATCACGTTTCGCTGGCCTTCGAGAAGAGCGGTGATAGCAGTGGCCCCCATGCGAGAGGCGAGAATGCGGTCTTGGGCTGTGGGGGAGCCGCCACGTTGAAGATGCCCCAATATTGTAACACGAACGTCATATTTTGGATATTCCTTTCTCACGCGCTCGGCGAGTGCCATTGCGCCACCGGTGACGGGGTTCTCGGCAACAAGCACTATCGACGACTTCTTGGTAGTGCGGAATCCATGATCAATGAGTTGGGCAAGTTGATCCTGCTCTAATGAAATCTCAGGGATGATAGCCGCTTCGGCACCTCCGGCAATGGCACCGTAGAGGGCAAGGAAGCTTGCTTCACGTCCCATCACTTCAATGAAGAAAAGACGCTCGTGGCTGTTGGCTGTGTCACGAATTCGGTCAACGCACCACATGATGGTGTTGAGGGCTGTGTCATAGCCTATGGTGTGGTCGGTGCCGTAAAGGTCATTGTCGATAGTTCCTGGAATTCCAACAATAGGTATGTCAAATTCACTGGCAAACTGCTTAGCACCCGTGAGAGTGCCGTCGCCACCAATCACTACCAGTGCATCAATGCCATGCTTGCACATGTTCTCGTAGGCTTTTTGGCGACCTTCGGGAGTCATGAATTCTTTACAGCGAGCAGTGCGCAGGATGGTTCCTCCACGATGGATGATATTCGACACATCTTCGGCATGAAAGTCAGCAATTTCATCCTCTACAAGGCCACGATAACCACGATAGATACCTTTCACATTAAAATTATTGTAAATCGCCGCGCGTGTGACAGCTCTGATAGCTGCATTCATGCCGGGAGCATCACCTCCCGATGTCAAAACGCCTATAGTCTTAATCTTTGTCATAATTATCTTGATTTTTTATTTGACCAAACAATATAATATTTTATGCGTAACCTGTGTAAATTGAGCACGTTCCAAATGTCATTCGCTTTACTTTGCAGTCATTGAAACCGGCTTCCCGCATTATGTTGAGCATGTCGTTGCCTTGAGGTACAGCAGCTATGCTTAGCGGGAGGTAGCGATAGGCACTTCGGTCGCCCGACTTGAGGGTGCCAAACCAAGGGATGATGTGTAGGGTGTAAATGTCGTAGAACCATCTTATTATGCGGTTTTCAGGGGTGGAAAGCTCTATCACGCAGAGCATACCGCCGGGAGACAGCACACGGTGCATTTGCTCATAGCCTTGGAGCAGATGTTCGAAATTACGCACTCCAAAAGCAACGGTAACGGCATCAAATTCCTTGTCGTCGAACGGCAGTTCCAGACAGTCGCCTTGCTGCAACGATATAGCGTTGGTCAGCCCGCGTTTCTCCACTTTGCCACGCGCTACGTCGAGCATACCCTGTGAGAGGTCGATGCCCACTACCTGCTGTGGCTTTATCTTGTTGTAGAGAGCAATGGCAAAGTCGCCTGTGCCGGTTGCCACATCAAGAATGCGGCGAGGACGTGTCTTGCCCACTATCTTTACTGCTACGTGGCGCCACCAGCGGTCGATGCCAAGTGTCATGGCTCGGTTCATGAAATCGTAGGCAGGGGCAATGCTGTCAAACATTTCCTCGACCTGACGGGCTTTGCCGCCATCTTCTTTATAGGGCTTTATTTCTTCAACTTTCATGAGCGTTAACGCAGTAGTGTCAGCACCAAATATATTATGGAGTTTTTTTATTATTCAATGTTGTCGTCAATGCCGGCTTTTAGCAGTGCGTCGTGGCGCTCGTAGGCTTCGACGATGCGCTGCACAAGCTGATGGCGCACGATGTCTTTCTTTCCAAACTCAATCTTGCCGATACCCTTCACTCCGTCAAGCACTTTTAGGGCTTGAATTAGGCCCGATGTCACGCTACGGGGCAGGTCAATCTGTGTGGTGTCGCCTGTGACAACCATCTTTGACCCCATGCCCAGGCGGGTGAGGAACATCTTAATCTGGTGGGTAGTAGTGTTTTGTGCCTCGTCGAGCACGATAATGGCATCGTTGAGAGTGCGACCGCGCATGAAAGCAAGCGGAGCAATCTGAATCACGTTGGTGTCCATGTATTCCTTGAGCTTGGCACCGGGAATCATGTCCTCAAGGGCATCGTAGAGGGGTTGCAGATAAGGGTCAATCTTGTCACGCATGTCGCCGGGAAGAAAACCAAGTTTCTCTCCTGCCTCAACTGCTGGGCGCGAGAGGATTATCTTGCGCGCCTCGCGGTTTTTCAGCGCTCTCACTGCCAATGCCACGGCGAGATAGGTCTTTCCTGTTCCTGCAGGACCGAGGGCAAACGTGAGGTCGTTCTCGTTGAAGGTCTTGACCATAAGTTGCTGGTTGGGAGTGCGTCCCTTGATGGGCTTTCCGTTCACGCCATAGATTATCGCATCATCCATCTTGAGCTCCTTGGGTGGGAGGCCCTTGATGGTGTCGAGGATAACGTCCTCGGGTAGGGTGTTGTAGGTGGCGCAGTACTCCTCGAGTTGCTTGATGTCGTGTTCAAACTTCTCGGTTTCGGCTTCGTCGCCAATCACTGTAATTACCGAGCCACGCGCTGCCATCCTGAGTTTGGGGAACAGGTTGCGTATGAGCTGGATGTTGCTGTTGTTGACTCCATAGAACACCACGGGGTCAACGTTGTCAATAATAATGTGCCGTTCAATCATATATTTTAGTAAACGAGTAGACTGGTTTACGAATAACAAGGCTATATTCTCATTAATAGTGTCACTAAGACGCCAACAAAATTACATATTTTTTTAAAATATAATGATATAAATGGCACACTTTTTTATCATCATCTTGAGGTGGAGATTTGTGGGGGTTAGGTTTGGCAAATTAAGTATTATTTTGTATCTTTGCACGCACAACCATTACAAAACTTATCTATCTATAAAATAATAACAAAACTAATCATGAACAATTCAATTATTA
>CAMJZF010000031.1 GCA_946410125.1 uncultured Prevotellaceae bacterium
TCTCGTTGCGACGGTCATAAACGTTCTTCAACGCTGCTGCAATCACGTTCATGTGGTTGTCGGTGTAAACACGGCGAGCGATGCACAAGCGCAACAGGTCAAGACCACCAAAGCGGTTCTCGCGAGTCACTGGGTCGCGGTCGGCAAGGATATAACCAATTTCGCAGCCACGGATTCCTGCCTCGAGATAAAGCTCGCAGGTGAGGGTCTGAGCGGGGAACTCTTCCTTAGGAACGTTGCAGAGCACCTTGTCGGCATCGATAAAGAGAGCGTGACCGCCTACAGGACGCTGGTAAGGGATACCATACTCGTCGAGCTTGCTGGCGAGATACTGAACCTGGTGGATGCGAGTCTCGAGCATTTCAAACTCGGTGTTCTCGTCAAGACCTACAGCCAGAGCATTGAGGTCTCGACCGTTCATACCACCATAGGTGATAAATCCCTCGAAAGGTATGCAGAACAACTTGGCACCCTCGTACCACTCCTCATTGTTGGTAGCGATGAAACCGCCCATGTTCACAACACCGTCTTTCTTGGCACTCATGGTCATGGCATCAACGTAGCTGTACATCTCACGAGCAATCTCCTTAATGGTCTTGTTGGCATAACCTTCCTCACGAGTCTTGATGAAATAAGAGTTCTCGGCAAAGCGAGCGCTGTCCATCACTACGGGCACTCCATATTTGTGGCACAACTCACAGGTCTCCTTGATGTTCTTCATCGAAACAGGCTGACCGCCAACGGTGTTGTTAGTAACGGTGAGTACCATGAAAGGCACGTTACCCTTGTTCTCAACAAGCACCTTCTCGAGTTTCTCGAGCGAAACGTTGCCCTTGAAAGGAATTTCAAGCTGAGTGTCCTTAGCCTCGTCGATAGTAACGTCGATAGCCTTAGCCTTGCGCGCCTCGATGTGACCCTTAGTGGTGTCGAAATGAGCGTTACCGGGAACCACATTACCCTCTTTCACGAGATAAGAGAAGAGCACGTTCTCGGCAGCACGGCCTTGGTGGGTGGGGATGACATACTTGAAACCGAAGATGCGTTGCACCACTTCCTGAAATTTATAGAACGAGGTAGCACCGGCATAGCTCTCGTCGCCAAGCATCATTGCCGACCACTGACGGTCGCTCATGGCACCTGTACCCGAGTCGGTAAGGCAATCGATGTAAACTTGCTCGGCTTTGAGCATAAACACGTTGTTGTGAGCCTCTTTGAGCCACTGCTCGCGCTGCTCGCGAGTGCTTTTCTTTAAGGGCTCAATCATTTTGATCTTCCAAGATTCTGCAAAAGGTAATTCCATATTTTATATTATATTTTTTGGGAATGGCTCCCATGCAAGAAGCAAACCAATCATTAGCTGCGTGTACACTAATATTTGCAATAGTACACTCTGCTTCATTGCAGTAAATTTATTGTTATATTTGTTGATTTCTCTAATAGATTGTAGCGTCACGGTGAATAAACAGCCATGAAAGCCGAACCGAAAGACGGTTTAGCAGTCAAAATGATCTATATCCTTGATATTAAGGAACCTGCAGGACAAGCAGGGTGATGTAATTGGTTTATAAAATATCATTTTTTCTTAAACTTGCGCAAAGTTAAGAAAAAACCATAATAAATCAAAAATTTATACCCTAATTAATTTTTATTAAGAGAATTGAGAGACCAAATTGTTGAGGGTTATGAAACGCTCTCCAAATACCATCGATAGAGAGAAGGCACGCCCTGCTCAATTTCCATAGAGTGTCGCCAGCCCAGAGAATGAAGCTTCGAGACATCGGTCAGCTTGCGCAGTGTGCCATCAGGCTTAGTGCTGTCCCACTCGATATTGCCATTATACCCCACGGTAGCCTTGACCAGCTCGGCAAGCTGCTTGATAGTGATTTCCTTGCCACTGCCAATGTTGATGTGGCAGTTGCGCACGTCGGGGTCGGAGCCTCGCACGTCGGCAAAGTCGATATTCTCAAGGCAGTAGACACTGGCATCGGCCATGTCTTCGCTCCAAAGGAACTCGCGGATGGGTGCTCCTGTTCCCCACAAGTGCAGCCGCTCAGTGTCGATGCCATATCGATTAAGCAATGCCACGATTTCATCTCGAGAAGCCTTGCCGTCGACACCCTCCACAGGGCGACAATCCAAGTCGGCACGCAAACCGTCGAAATCACTTTCATTAAGCATCTTGGCAAGGTGCATCTTGCGAATCATCGCCGGCATCACATGGCTTGTCTCAAGGTTGAAGTTGTCGTTGGGGCCATAGAGGTTGGTGGGCATCACAGCAATATAGTTGGTACCATACTGCAAGTTGAAGCTCTCGCACATCTTCATTCCAGCAATCTTGGCTATGGCATAGGGTTCGTTGGTATACTCCAGCGGAGCTGTGAGCAATGCTGTCTCGGGAATGGGCTGTGGAGCCTCACGCGGATAGATGCATGTACTGCCCAGGAAAAGGAGTTTCTTCACTCCATGCCGCCAGCTCTCCCCTATCACATTTTGCTGAATCTGGAGGTTTTGATAGATAAAGTCGGCACGATATTTGAGGTTTGCCATAATGCCCCCCACGTGTGCAGCAGCAAGAACCACATACTCAGGCTGCTCTTGATCAAAGAAATTCTTTACTGCCAAGGCATCCATCAGGTCAAGTTCCTTATGGGTGCGTCCAATAAGATTGGTATAACCCTTACTTTCAAGGTTTTTCCAAATTGCCGAGCCCACAAGACCACGATGCCCAGCAACATATATTTTAGAGTTTTTTTCCATTTTGTTTCATTAACGAGCACTTCGAGTAATCGAGTAATCGAATTATCGAACAATCGAGTAAATGAATTATCGAAAATTGTTTTTTAAATTAAAGGTGGTAAATCTTGCGAATGTGCTGCAAGTCATGGTCAACCATGAGCTTAACAAGCTGCTCAAAGGTGGTCTTGCGTGGATTCCAGCCCAGCTGGGTCTTTGCCTTGGTGGGATTGCCAAGAAGCTGCTCAACCTCGGCAGGTCTGAAATACTTCTTGTCGACCTCAACAATCACCCTGCCGGTAGCCTTGTCAATACCTTTCTCGTCAAGACCCTCGCCCTGCCATTCCAGCTCAATGCCGGCATGATGGAATGCCAAGGTGCAGAACTCGCGCACCGAGTGAAACTCTCCCGTTGCTATCACAAAGTCGTCGGGCTCGGGCTGCTGCAAGATGAGCCACATGCACTCAACATAGTCGCGCGCATAGCCCCAGTCGCGACGGGCATTGAGGTTACCCAGGTAGAGTTTCTCTTGCAGTCCGTTGACAATGCGAGCTGCCGCAAAGGTTATCTTGCGAGTGACAAAATTCTCGCCACGACGCTCGCTCTCATGGTTGAAAAGGATGCCGTTGGCGGTGTACATGCCATAGCTCTCGCGATAGTTCTTCATTATCCAATAGCTGTAGAGTTTAGCCACGGCATAGGGGCTTCGGGGGTAAAATGGAGTGGTCTCGCTCTGTGGCACTTCCTGAACCTTGCCATAGAGTTCGCTGGTACTCGCCTGATATATCTTTGTAAGTTTCTCACGGTGAGTGATGCGAACTGCCTCGAGCAGGCGCAGGGTGCCCACGGCATCGGCCTCGGCAGTGTATTCCGGCACGTCGAACGACACCTTGACGTGGCTTTGAGCGGCGAGATTGTAAATCTCATCGGGCTTGATGGTCTCGATGAGTCGAATGAGAGAACTCGAGTCGGTCATGTCGCCGTAATGAAGGTTGATGAGCCGTTGCTGACGCATGTCACGCACCCACTCGTCGAGATAAAGATGCTCGATGCGAGCAGTGTTGAACGAGCTGCTGCGGCGAATGATGCCATGCACCTCATAGCCTTTCTCCAGCAGAAACTCTGCCAGAT
This sequence comes from uncultured Prevotellaceae bacterium, assembly GCA_946410125.1. Classification (GTDB taxonomy): domain Bacteria; phylum Bacteroidota; class Bacteroidia; order Bacteroidales; family Muribaculaceae; genus Sodaliphilus. The sequence goes on from CAMJZF010000031.1 coordinate 3,865, forward strand.
AACTGCCGTCCTGACCTGTAATTCCGGTTATTAAAGCTACCTTTTGATTATTTTCGTTCATTTTACCCTATTTTTTGTTTTAGCCTACAAAATTACACACATTTTTTGGAAAGTCAACAAGGATTGGGTGTATTATTTATTTTTAGGGAGTTTCTCGAGCAATGAAGGGTGAATAGAGGTGGTGACAATAGCTACCAGCCCCTGAACACTCACCACCACACGGCTGTCGCCCTTGACACGCTTGAGAATGCCCTCGGCACCCTCAAATGGGCCACCCAAGATGCGCACGCGGTCGCCTCGTGTGAACTGTCCCGGCTTGGGAGTGATGTAGACCAGTTGCTCGTCGTAGGTTCCTGCCACCGCAATAAAGTTTTGCATTTCTTTTTCGGGCACCACCACGGGTTTCTTGGTAGCCGGATTCATGATATATCGAATGGGGAGCTTGGTTGTCGCTTTATACTCCTTCATGAGCGACGGTTCAATGTGGAAGAATATCAAGTTGTGGATGGTGGGCACCAGTTTCTTGACGCGACGTCCACGCCTTGTTCCCATCACATATTTCATGGGTACGAAGCTCTCAATGCCACGCAAGTCGAGGTCGTCCTTGACCTTCATCTCGCGGTTAAACGTGACGCGAATGGCATACCACATCTTAGCCTCAGGCTCGCGAGTTGCATCTTCTTGAGGCGCTTTGTTTATCATAGGTTGCTCCATGCTAAAATCTTAATTTCTTGCAAAAATAAAATTGAATTTTCGAATTGCAAAATTTTCTTGCAAAAATAACTTGCAAGGCTAAAGTAATTTGACGAAATTTGCAAAAAAAATGACGTTTAATGATTAACCAACTTAGATTATGAACTACAAGAAAGCTTTCGACACCATGGTAAGCCAAACGGCTAAATATCTCGCTGATAATGGACTCAAGACCATGATATTGGGACTCTCGGGTGGACTCGACTCTACTGTAACGGCAGCTATCTGCCACGAGGTGGTTAACCGCTATCCCGAGCATGGGTTCAAGTTCATTGGCGTGAGCATGCCTTGCACTTCCAATTCGGTCGAAGAGAACGACTCTGCCAGCATGGCGATGAAAGCCTTTTGCAACGAATACTGGGTAGAGAACTTGCAAGCGCAATACTTGCTGGTGAAAGCCACCTGCGAGCAACGCTACCCCTCCACTCCCATCTCACAAGGCAACATCAAGGCACGCCTGCGCATGATTTACCTTTACAATCTCGCCTCGGTGACTGGCGGGCTGGTGATGGACACCGACAACCTCACCGAGCACAACCTTGGCTTCTGGACCATTCATGGTGACGTAGCCGACTACAACCCCATTGGCGGGCTGTGGAAACATGAGGTGTATGAGCTGTGCAAGTACATCTTCACCGAATGCTATCCTCAAGAAAGCGACCCGCGTCACCAAGCACTGCAAGCAGCCTACGACATCATGCCCACCGACGGCAATGGCGTAGCTGCTGGCGGCGACATGGCTCAGATAGCCCCAGGGCACACCTACGAGGACGTTGACGACATTCTCAACACCTACTTGCAGCATGGCGACGACGAGCAGCACATGAAGCGCCTCATCGATGCTTACAGTGCCGAGACCGTTGAGCGCGTGCTCAATCGCCACCGGCGCTCGGAGTTCAAGCGCAAGCGCATGCCCTTAGTCATCGAGCGTTCACTCTATGACTGCTAAACAACTTGACATTAGATGTAGAAGTAGATGGGAAAGATAAAGACATCTCTCCAGCATTTCAGGCAGTGGCAGCGCGACTCACTGCGCCACGTGACGTCAACCCCCAGCAGCGACACTCATCACTGCCATTGTTGCGATAACGACTACACGGGCAACTACTGCCCCACCTGCGGGCAACGTGCCGGGGCAAAGCATCTCACATGGAATAGTGTGCGCAGCGGCATCATGGATGTGTGGGGCGTGGGGTCTCGTTCCCTCCCTTACACATTGTGGCAACTATTACTGCGCCCCGGTTATCTCATTGCCGACTATATAAATGGGCGCCGTCAGGTAAGTTTCCCGCCCGTTAAGATGCTTGTGATTGTGGCACTGGTTGTATTTCTCCTTAATAGCCTAATTAATCCCAACGACTTCACAACAATTAATAACGACACCGAGTTCATATTACACTTTCGCTTTCTCAATTGGCTTTCGCATCACTACGACTGGGCAGCTATGTTTTTCTGCTCATTTCTTATCATTCCCACTCACCTAATACATGACTGGATGCGCCTCAAGCCCTTATTACTCGTTAACTTGCCCAAGTATTCATTACTTTTGGCAGTGCCCCTGCTACTCAGCGCCTGGATTAATAAACGCCACACAAAGGGCAAGCGCACTCATGACCAGCAAGAGACCGATACACAGCCTCAATGATGATTATGCTTGTGAGCCAGTGAGCACACCGCCCCATAACGCTTCAAGGACTATTCTGTTTTACTCGTCATAGACATAGTCGAAGAAGTCGTGCAGAGGTTTTAGCACCTTGAAACCATCGTTGACACGCTGCACCCAGTCGTCGCAGTGGTAGTAATCTTCATCCACATGCTTCATGAGGATATACTCCTTGCGCTTTAAGTATTCGCCCAGGGGATGGTTTTTAGGAAAATCCTTAGGCACATTCTTCAGGGTCTCTCCCTCAAAGTGGAAGCCAGATTTCTTGAGTTGCTTGTCGGTTATCAGTTTGGTAAATTCCTCGGGCTCGGCATCGATGAGGCGGCGCAGGGCATCGAGCTTGTCCTTGGCAGGCCACCACACCCCGCCGCACAGCATGAGGTTGCCCGGCTCAAAGTGGATGTAATATCCACTCGACACACAATGCCTACCCCCACGCCCAATCACAGCACTGAAGTATTGCTTATAAGGACGCTTGTCGTGCGAGAAACGTATGTCTCGATAGATGCGGTAGACTGCATTCTTCACATCAAGCCCACGAGCTTTCTCGTCCCACTGGGCCATGAGCGAGATAAGGCGTTCCACATCACTCTCCCATGCCTTGCGCAATGGGTCAAAAAGTTCCTCCTTGTGTGCCTTGAACCAGGTGCGATCGTTGTTTGAAGCTAATAACCGCAGGAAGTCCAGTACATCTTTTATATTAGATTGCGATTTCATTTATTCATTGATTTAGTTGCACAAAGGTAGAAAAATAAATCTTGGCATACAAATAAAAAGACCCATCAACCCACACTTGCACAAATCTTTCATGCTGATTATCTGCCACTTATATATCTTCAATAAAAAACAAGAAATATAATTGAATTTAATTACATTTTTTAACGAAAAATGTACCAAGAAAACTTTTGGAGTTTTGAAAGTTTTTTACGTACTTTGCACCCAAAATTATAAAAGTACACATCTACATAGAAATAAAACAACTATTGCTCGATGGAGTTAAGAGAAAAAATATTAAGAACTTCTTTGGACTTGATGATGCGCATTGGGCCTCAATCGGTGACCATGGACATGGTGGCCCGTGACTGCGGAATATCGAAGCGCACCCTGTATGAGACATTTCCCAATAAGCACAACCTCATCAGTGATGTAATCAAGTACAATCAGGAGCAGTCAAACGCAAAATTCACTCAAATCTTTGAGCAGGCATCTAACAGCTTTGAGGCTCTGATGGGTGTCTACACAGTAGCACGAGAATTTATCAGAAAAACCTCACCTGTGTTTCTTGCCGACATCAAACGGTTGTACCCTGAGGTTTTTGACGAGTACAAAGCTCAAGAAGTAGACCACATCCTGTCACTTGCCAAAATTATTAGACAAGCAAAGGATGAGGGTTTAGCATTGCCTGGCATCAAGTGCAAGATTGCCGCTTTCATCTTCACAAACAACATGAAGAACCTTCACCACATGCAGGACTTCCCGTTCCCCGAGTATTCGGCAACCGAAATCTTTGACGGAGCTTTCCTGAACTTCATGCGTGGCATAGCCACTACTAAAGGACAGGAAATCATCGAGAACTACGTTATAGAAAACCTTCTTAATAAAGACAACTAACAAACACATTAATAATATATGCATTACAAGTCATTAATCAAAAAAATGCTTGTGCTCGTGATGGTTGCATCAAGCACTATGACCATTAACAGCCAAGCACTCAACGTGACCCTCGACGAGTGCATTCGCATCGCATTGAACGACAATCCTTCGATTATCGTTGCCGACATGGAGATAAAGCGTGTGGATTACTCCAAGAAAGAAACTCTGGGACAGCTGTTCCCTCAAGTGAATTTCACCGCCAACTATTCCCGCACCCTTGCCAAGCAAACCATGGTGATGATGGACCAGGAATTCAAGGTGGGTACCGACAACCAGCACAGCGTGGGATTTCAAAGTTCACTGCCCATTATCGTGCCGGCATTATGGAAGTCGATAAAACTTAGCGACAACCAGATATTACAAAACATAGAGAATGCGAGAGCATCAAGATTGTCGCTGGTTAACCAGGTAAAGAATGCTTACTATGCATTGCTCCTCGCCCGCGACAGCAAGCGCGTGATAGAAGCCAACCACAATACTGCACTATATACTGCCGAAGTGTTCCAAAAGCAGTATGAGATAGGTGTTGCAACCGAGTATGACATGACTCGTGCCCGTGTTGCCGCAACCACACTTGAGCCTTCGATTCTTGATGCCGAGAACTCCATCACAGCTCTCAAACTCCAACTCAAAGTGCTCATGGGAATGGATGTGAGCGTTGACATTGAGCCGGCCGAAACCCTCGACGACTTCAAGAGCGCGATGTATGAGAACACGCTCAATATCGACACAACGCTAAACAATAACACTAATGTAAGACAACTTGACCTGCAGACCGATTACATGAAACAAGCATTGAAAGTGCAAAAGATGTCATGGCTCCCCAATCTCAACGGAACCATCAATTACATGTGGAACTCCATGAGCAACGGCAGTCCGTTCAAGAACTTTAACTGGAATCCCTATTCGCAGGCAGGACTTGCACTTACCTGGAACCTGTTTTCGGGCGGTCAACGCTACTATAAGCAAAAACAAGCTGAAATAGCTGTGCGTGAGATGAAATGGCAACGCGAGAACCTGACTCGAAGCCTTAGTTCACAAGTACAGACACAGATTAATAACATTAAGAGCAATCTCAAGCAAATCGAGAGCAATGCCGCAAGCGTTGCTCTGGCCGAGAAATCAGACCATATAATCCAGGAGAGTTTCAAGCTTGGCGTGGGAACGTTCCTGCAAATTCAGGACACCCAGAATGCCCTGCTTGGCGCACGCCTGTCCTACTATCAGGCCATTTACAATCTGCTCGTCTCGCAAAGCGACCTGGAGCTGGTTCTTGGCAACGCGCCATTGAGCAAATATGGAGTAATTGAAAATACCAACAAAACAAAATAATAAAGATGAAAAATTACAAATCAATCCCAACTGTTCTACTTATCGCCGCTCTTCTTGCCTCTTGCTCAGGCAAAGACAAGAAGGGTGCCATGAACAATGATGAGACACCCATGGTGCAAGTGCAAAGTGTCTTTGCCGAGAATGTAGCCGAGACAAGCGAATACTCAGCTACCGTTGAAGCGTTCAAGACCAATAACATTTCATCGTCGACAGGAAACCGCATCAAGAGGATTCTCGTTGACGTGGGCAGCCGTGTGAGTGCTGGGCAAACGCTTGTTATCCTCGACAATGTGTCGTCGGTCAATCAAGAAAGCGCAATCGCAGGCCAAAGGGCTTCGGTTGCCAATCAGGGAGCTGCTCTTGCAAGCCAGGAAGCAGCATTAAAAAGCGAGGAAATTAACCTTGCACGTCAAAAGAAAGACCTCGACCGAGCCAAGGAACTCGTGAGAATTGGTGGTGGCACCCAACAGGCCGTGGATCAGCTTCAAGCCGCCTACGACGCAGCACAAGAGTCGCTAAAGGCTCGCAAGCGTGCCTTAGATGCCAGCCGCTCATCACTGCAAGCAAGCCAAACCTCACTTGGCGCCAGCCAACGCTCAATGCAGACAGTTCAGGAAAACACTATCTTGAGAAGCCCCATCAGCGGTGTAGTGAGTGCTCGCAACTATGATGCCGGCGACCTTCCTGGTGGTCCCATCCTCACCATCCAGCAGATGAACCCCCTCAAGGTTGTTGTTAACGTAAATGAGGAAGAGTTTCCCAAGGTGAGAATAGGTATGCCCGTGAGCATCACCTTCGACGCAGTTCCTGGCGAGACCTTCAATGGCTCGGTTTACACCATTAACCCTGAGATTGACCAAGCCACCCGCACCTTTAAGGTAGAAGTCACCATTAGCAATGGTGCCGGAAAGGTGAGCGCTGGTATGTTTGCCCGTGTTAAATTCAACTATGGCAGCACCAACCACATCGTTGTCCCCGACCGTGCCATCGTGAAGATGCAAGGTTCTGGAATCCGCTATGTCTTCGTTTATGACCAGAACGGCACAGTACGCTATGTTGAGGTCAAGCTCGGCAAGCGACTCGGCGACCGTTATGAGATTTTGAGCGGACTGAGCAACGGCGACAAGGTGGTTGTAGCCGGCCAGTCGAAGCTCACCGATGGGACAAAGGTACAACTACAGGAAGCACCGGCCAACAAAAAATAATCTAATCACTCATTATTTAAAGATATAGCAAATGAGTCTTTATTCCAGTTCAGTAAAACGCCCTGTAACGACAATCCTTATCTTTGTGGCTGTTGTTATCATGGGATTGTTTTCACTTAAGCAATTGCCTATCGACTTGATGCCCGACATCGACACCAACACCATAATGGTGATGACGACCTACTCGGGCGCAAGTGCCGAAGATATTGAGCAGAACGTCACCCGCCCTCTCGAGAACACACTCAACTCGGTAGAGCACTTGAAGCACATCACCTCCAACTCTCGCGAGAACGTGTCGATTGTGACACTCGAGTTTGAGTATGGTTACGACATCGATGTGCTCACCAACGACGTTCGCGACAAGCTAAACATGGTATCGAGCATGCTGCCCGACGATGCCAACACACCAATCTTGTTTAAGTTCTCGACCGACATGATTCCCATTGTGTTGCTCTCGGCTCAAGCCAAGGAGAGCGTGCCCGGTCTTTACAAGATTCTTGACGAGAACGTTGCCAACACACTGGCACGTGTCGATGGTGTGGGTTCTGTTTCTATTGGTGGTGCACCCAAGCGCGAGGTTCACGTCTATGTCGACCCTCTCAAGCTCGAAGGCTACCACCTAAGCATTGAAACTATCGCTCAACTTGTTGGTGCTGAAAACCGCAACATCCCCGGTGGAACTTTTGACATTGGTAACGAAACCTATGCTCTGCGTGTTGAGGGAGAGTTTAACGACCCAAGCGAAATTGCCAACATTGTGGTGGGTGCTTCGAATGGTGCCGCCGTACACCTGAGCGACGTGGCACGCATCGACGATTCTCTCGAAGAGCGTGCTCAAGAAACTTACACCAATGGTGTGCGTGGTGCCATGCTTATCATCCAGAAACAGAGTGGTGCCAACTCGGTTGAGATTTCTAACCGCGTAAAGCAGATATTGCCTCAGATTCAGAAGAACCTGCCTGCCGACATCAAGCTTGACTACATTGTTGACACCAGCGACAACATTCGCAACACCATCTCGTCACTTGTCGAGACTGTGCTCTACGCATTGCTGTTTGTGGTGATTGTGGTGTTCTTCTTCCTGGGTCGCTGGCGTGCCACTGTAATTATCACGCTCACCATTCCTATCTCTCTTATAGCATCGTTTATTTACCTTTATGCTACAGGAAACACGTTGAACATCGTGTCGCTCTCGGCGTTGTCAATATCAATTGGTATGGTCGTCGACGATGCCATTGTGGTGCTCGAAAACGTCACCACCCACATTGAACGAGGAGCCGCGCCCAAGCAGGCGGCAGTGCACGGCACCAACGAGGTGGCAATCTCGGTAATTGCCTCAACGCTCACCCTGATTGCCGTGTTCTTCCCATTGACTCTTGTCACCGGCATGACTGGTGTACTCTTCCGTCAGCTGGGATGGATGGTGACCATCATGATGATTATCTCCACCACGGCAGCCTTGTCGCTCACCCCAATGCTGTGTAGCCAGATGCTGCGCTTGCAGCGCACTCAAAGCAAGTTCTTCACCAAGTTCTATGGTCCCATCGAGAAGATTCTCGACAAGCTCGATGACGGCTATGCCTGGTTGCTTGAGCACTGTGTGCGTCACCGTTGGATCACATCGGCTGTGGTACTGGGTGTGTTTGTGGCTTCTATGTTTCTGATGAAGTTTATTGGTAGTGAGTTCTTCCCCACCAGCGACAACAGCCGCTTGGGTATCAATCTGGAGCTTCCCATAGGCACCCGCGTAGAGATTGCTAAAGACGTGTGCCAGCGACTGCACAAAGAGTGGACCGAGAAGTATCCCGAAATCCAGGTCTTCAATTACACTGTGGGCCAAGCCAGCAGCGACAACACCTGGGGCTCGATGCAGAACAACGGTTCACACATCATATCAATGAACATTAGGCTCGTCAACCCCAGTGAGCGAGACCGAAGCATCACCGAGATTGCAGGCCTTATGCGTGAAGACCTCAAGCACTACCCCGAACTCAAGAAGGCTCTCGTTAACGTTGGCGGTCAACGCGGCGGCAGCATGAGCGGTCAGTCTACATTGAACTATGAAATCTATGGATACAACTTCACGCAGACCGACAGCGTGTCGCAACAGCTCAAGCGCATCTTGGAAAAAATACCCGGTGCCGCCGATATTAACATCAGCCGAAGCGACTACCAACCGGAATATCAAGTAGACTTCGACCGCGAGAAGCTCGCCCTGTATGGCTTGAACCTTACTACTGCCGCCACCTACATTCGCAACCGCATCAACGGCAGCACGGCAAGCTACTTCCGCGAGGATGGTGACGAGTATGACATCAAGGTAATGTATGACCCCGAGCACCGTCAATCGCTCGAAGACATCGAGAACATCACCCTTTATAATGCCATGGGTAACGGCATCAAGCTCAAGGAAGTGGGTAAAGTAGTAGAGCGATTTACACCTCCCACTATCGAGCGCAAGGACCGTGAGCGCGTCATCACCGTGTCGACAGTGGTTCAAGACCGCCCCATGAGCGACATCATCGCCGATGCTCAGCCCGAGATTGACAAGATTGACATGCCGGCGGGTGTTACAATCCAGCTTAGCGGTTCCTACGAGAGCCAGCAAGACTCCTTCAGCGACTTAGGCATTCTTGCGGTGCTCATTATCATCCTAGTCTATATTGTGATGGCAGCACAGTTTGAGTCGTTCACCTATCCCGGCATTATCATGAGCTCTATCATGTTTGCCTTCTCAGGTATTGTTCTCATTCTGCTGCTTACCGGCACCAACCTCAATATTATGTCGATGATTGGAGCAATCATGCTTATCGGTATTGTGGTTAAGAACGGTATTGTGCTCATCGACTACATTAGCCTTAACCGTGAGCGTGGCATGAGCGTTCGTCGCTCGGTTATTGATGGTGGTAAGTCGCGTTTGCGCCCGGTGCTCATGACCTCACTGACAACTATCCTGGGTATGGTGCCAATGGCCATTGGCAGTGGCGAGGGTGCCGAGATGTGGCGCCCCATGGGTGTTGCCGTGATTGGCGGTTTAACATTCTCAACAATCCTCACGTTGCTGTTTGTACCAACGATGTACACAATCTTTGCCTACAACGGCATGAAGCGCACTCGCAAGAAGATCCACAACAAGCATGAGAAACAGGCCGGCAAAGCCGCTGAAGACGATTTACAACAATCTTAACTCTTTGACTCATTATGAAAGCAATATTCATATCATTTGACCAGGCTTACTACGAAAGAATTGTCGAGATGCTTCACAAGAGTGGATGCCGAGGCTTCACTGCCTTTAACGACGTGGTTGGTCGAGGCAGTGAAACCGGCGACCCACATTATGGCACTCACGCTTGGCCATCGCTGGTTCAAGGAATCCTTACCGTAGTAGAAGACAAGCGTGTTGATCCAGTTCTTGAAAAACTGCACGAAATGGACCTTGCTACACCAAAGCTGGGACTGCGAGCCTTTGTGTGGAACATCGAGAAAGCCATTTGACAACCCACCCGCACTTAACTAAATAGCCTTAACACGCACTCGCGATGACACTCAGCGTTGTCATCGCGAGTGTTCTTTTGTCAATAAGTGTCATCTGCCTCTTCCTCTATTGCATGACTCAGCCGTTGAGTAATGAAAAACCGACCATTCGTTACAAAAATAGGCGCGTTCATATAATTTTTCTTGCAAGATTTTTCATTTTTACTAACTTTGCCATAAGAAATACATCAAGAACCATAAAAAATATTATCACATTAAACATGATGTAAATTTTTTTACACAATTACTTTTTTATTAACTAAACTCATTCACAGTATGAAAAAAACATTTACTTTGTTGCTCGCCGCTGTTGCGACATTGTCGCTCTCGGCTGGCGCCCAATCATTTCAGGGCAAAATGTTACCTTTAACCAAAGATGTTAAGGTAAAAACCATGAAGGCTCCTCGCATCATGGACGATGAGCTGGTAACTCCTCCTGCAACTGCTACAGTAGAAACCGACTGGATTCTTACTGGAAGTTACTACAACAACGGCAATGCTTACACCAATCCTAACGCCATCTCGGTGGCTTTTGACGGCAACGACGTTTACGTTCAGGGCATCTCTTACTTGTGCCCAACTGGTTGGATTAAAGGTACAATCAACGGAACCACAGCCACCTTTGCCAACGGCCAATATGTAGGCACTTACAGCACCGACAACATCTACATCTGCGGCAGCACCGATGGTCAGGCCCTTAGCGACATAACTTTCACTTATGACGCTACCGCTCACAGCCTCACTCTTAGCAACTTCTTCCTCGAGAATACAAGTACAACTACAATAAATCTGTACTTATATTCTTCGGACATTGTTATCGCTAAGAATATTACAACTCCTGTTCCCACCAACTTGATTGCTGAACCCACAGCCACAACTGCCAATGTTGCTTGGACCGAGAATGGTGAAGCTACCAACTGGAACCTTCGCTATCGTGTTCAGACCCAAGAGCCATACAACAAGCTTTGGGACTTTGAGGATGAGGCTCAGCTTGAAGAGGACTGGATGGTTATTGATGCCGATGGCGACAACTACAACTGGGGATATGCCAATAGCACTCAGCAAGCTGCCAATAGCGGTACTGGCATTATGACATCGGCAAGCTATGTCAGCGGTTCAGCACTTACCCCCGACAACTGGCTGATTACTCCAGCTTTCACCCTGGGTGGCAACGTATCGTTCTATGCTTGCGGTCAAGATCCAAGCTATGCAAGTGAGGTATTTGCTGTTTACGTATGCGTTGGTGAACCCACTTCTACCGACGACTTCGTAAAACTTGGTGAGGACATCACCGCTACTGGAACTATGACTAAGTACACTTTCGATTTGAGTGACTACGAGGGCGAGGGACGCATTGCTATTCGTCACTACAACGTTACCGACATGTTCCGCCTCAACATTGATGATATTGCCGTTGAAGTTCCTGGTGGACACTGGCCCAACGAGTGGACAGTTGTTGAAAACGTAACCAACCCATACACTATCGAAGGTCTTACTCCTGAGACCGCCTATGAGGTAGAAGTTCAAGCCGTTGCCGAGCCTCTTAGCGACTGGTCAGAGAGCGCATTCTTCACTACCCTCCCAGCAGAGAACCTCATGGATGAGTTCTATGTAGTTGGTACATTCAACGGTTGGGATCAGACTGAGGAAGGTGGACGTGTTCAACTCGTTGCTAACGAGGAAGGCACTGAGTACACTGGCGAGGTTACTTTTGCTGAAAATGACGAAACCAAAGAGTTCAAGGTTATCACTCCTGCCGAGGATGGTAGCTGGATTTGGTTTGGTGGTGTTGACGAGAACCAAGTAGGCTTCTTCCTGATTAACGAGGGTCTCTTGGGTGTTGACCTCGATTTGGTTGACGGTTCTAACTTCCGCGTAGAGGATGCTGACACTTACATTGTAACTGTTAAGGCTGCTGCCGATGGCACTCGTGCTATTGCTGCTCCTCTCGCAATGGTTATTACCAAGAAGACTCCTGATGCAATTGAGACTATCAGCACCAGCAAGGTTGACAACAACTGGTACAACCTTCAGGGTGTTAAGTTCAACGGCAAGCCAAGCGTTCCCGGCATCTACATCAACAACGGCAAGAAGGTTATCATCAAATAAATAACCCTTATCCGTTAAAAAACTAAAGGTGCATCCCAAAATTGGGGTGCATCTTTTTTGTTCAAAGTCTTGAATAATAGCAGAAAAATCACTACCTTTGCGCCAACTTTTTCAAAAAAACCTCTACCCTATGGACAATATTACTATCAAAGGACTCACCTTTGAGCCTTATATCTCCCACGAGGAGATAGCCAAACAAACCGAGCGTGTTGCTGCTGAGGTTAAACGCGACTGCGCTACCGAGTCTCCAATCTTTGTGTGCGTCTTAAAAGGCGCATTTATGTTTGCCGCCGACTTCTTCCGTGCGATAAACATGCCCAAGAGCGAAATCGCTTTCATCCGCTATAAGTCCTATTCTGGTACCGAATCGACTGGCGAGATGAATAAAATCCTTGGACTGAATGACGACATTGAAGGTCGCGAAGTCTTTATTATCGAGGACATCGTTGACACAGGTCTCACAGCTCATGCTCTGCGCAGCGACATCGAAGCCATGAATCCCAAGAGCGTGAAAATGGTCACCCTGCTCTACAAGCCAGAGTCACTTAAGATAGGAAAAGTCCCTGAGTATGTTGGGTTCGAAATCCCTCCAAAATTCATCATTGGCTATGGCCTCGACCTGGATGAGCAAGTGAGAGGATTGCGCGACATCTATGCTTTAAAAAAAGACGAATAAATTTTCAACTCTTTAATAACCATAAATTTATGCTGAATATAGTAATATTTGGTGCCCCTGGCTCGGGCAAGGGCACACAGAGCGAGAATCTTATTAACCATTACAAGTTGTTCCACATTTCAACCGGTGATGTGCTCCGCGACAACATCAAGCGTGGCACCGAGCTTGGCAAGACCGCAAAGGAATATATCGACCAGGGTCAACTTATCCCCGACGACCTGATGATTGGCATACTGGCACAAGTTATAGATGATAACAAGGAGCAAGCGCAAAACGGCGTTATCTTCGACGGCTTCCCCCGCACCATTCCTCAGGCCGAGGCACTGGAAACACTGCTCAACGAACGCGGCACAAGCGTGAGCGCCGTGGTTGGTCTTGAAGTTCCCGAGCAGGAACTCATCGACCGCCTTGTGAAACGTGGCCAGATGAGCGGTCGTAGCGACGACAACGAGGAAACCATCAAGAAGCGCCTCGCCGTGTATCACAACCAGACCTCTCCCCTGCAGGAGTTTTACAAAGAGAAAGGTCTGTACAAAGCCATTAAGGGAACAGGCACTATCGACGGCATCTTTGAGGACATCAAAGCGGCTATCGACGCCATCTAACGCCTAACCTTGCTTTAATGCAACACATAAATTGAATGCACAACCACAATTGGCATTAAGCATTGTGAATTGTGCATTATGAATTGTGCATTATGAATTAATAAAGATGGCGGGAATTTACATCCACATTCCCTATTGCAAGAGCAAGTGCATCTATTGCGACTTCTACTCCACCCCACAGGTGGCAACGATGGAGCAATACGTGCACTCGCTGCTTTGTGAAGCACGTCTACGCAAAACAGAACTCAGCTCTCCCATCACCACCCTCTACATAGGGGGCGGCACGCCATCGGTGCTACCGCTTGAGCTTGTCGCAGAGATAGTGAATGGACTGCATGAGGTATTTGACTTGAGCCTGATAGAGGAATTCACCATTGAGGTAAACCCCGACGATGTTTCGCCCCATTATATCACGGCATTGCGGCAACTGGGCATTAACCGCGTGAGCATGGGTGTTCAAAGCTTTAATGACAATGAACTGCACGCCATCAATCGTCGCCACACCTCCCAGCAAGCAATCGAAGCTGTGAGAGCAATCCAAGACTCTGGCATCGGTAACATGAGCATCGACCTCATCTATGGCCTGCCAGAACAGTCACTTGACTCGTGGCAACGCAATGTGGAGCAGGCTATCGGGCTCGATGTGCGGCACATCTCGGCCTACTGCCTGAGCTATGAACCTGGCACGCGCCTGTGGGTTATGCGTGAACAGGGCAAGGTACAGGAGGCGAGCGACGAGCTGTGCGTTGCGATGCACACCACACTGGTCAGCAAGCTCGAGCAAGCAGGATTTGAGCATTATGAAATCTCTAATTTTGCCAAGCCTGGCTACCGCTCGCAACACAACTCCAACTACTGGAATTTCACTCCCTATCTTGGACTTGGCGCCGCTGCCCACAGCTTTGACGGTACCAATCGCCGATTTAACCCATCGAACATAAAAGAATACATAAAAGCCTTGAGTGAAAATCGCACAGTTTTCACAATGGAAGAACTTGAATGGTGGGAACGCCACGATGAGGAAGTGATGGTGCGACTGCGCACCAGCGATGGGCTCGACACCACAGTCATTGCCAAGCACTATGGCAGCAACGCCAGCGACACACTGTTGCGCAAAGCCCGGCCATTCATCAATCAAGGACTACTCAACCAAAAAGGCACCATACTAACCCTCACCCCACAAGGCGTGATGATGAGCGACCACATCATCCGCACTCTCATGTGGGACTAACAAAAACTAAAAAACATGAAAAAAATTCTTTTTTTACTATTAGCATTATTTACTCTCACCGTGAGTGCTACGCCACTGCCCAATGACACAGCCACAGAGCAGTTACCCGATTCAGTCTATATCGTTGCCTACTTTTGTAAAAACGACACACTGGAGTATATCTATTCCAACGAACAAATCAAAATTAAAGGTACCGACACCACCACTACAATCATTACTGAAGGCAAATTCCGACTCGTTGTGCTCGACTCAACAGCAACAGGTTATCGAATTCAGTATGACCAATTAGAGATTGGCTCACCATTAACCGATAAGTTAAAAGAGCTCGCCAACGACAAGAATAATTTAATTGAAAGTATTTCCTCTTTAATCAACAACACCTCAATTAATAATAATCCAATAATATTCACCACAAACGAATTGGGGGAAATACAGCATATCGAGAATTGGCAGGAAATCAGAAACCAGCTATTACACATCACTGAATCACTTATTACAAACATCTACAACTCAATTCCCCAAGCCAATGAGTATATCAACAAGGATTCTTTTATAGATTTATTTAAACAGCGCTACAACAGCGAAGAACTTTTCATAGAAAACTTTGAAGGATTTCCCCTCCTGTTCACGTTCCACGGCAGCGCTTTCAAAGCTGGGCAATCAACTGTGGACGATCAAGGAAACGAACAAGAATATCCATCAACAGTGCAACTATATGCCAATAATTTAGACCACGAAGAGGAAGGCTGTGACGATTTTTCACCTGACTACGTTGTGTCGCTTGTCACATCAACGAGCATGCAAGGCGATGAAGTAAAAGAACTTCTTGGCTCTATAATGGGCTTAATACTCAACAATAACAGCAAAACCGATGAACTAAAAGATTCATTAAACGACACCAAGGACTTTGACAACGCCACGTTGACCATCACCGACGGCATTAACGCCGAATACTGGATTAACGGATGGCCAAGCGAGATAATACACTTCAACAACACCGAAGTCACCGCACCTGGCCAACATTCACAAAGCCGCATCAAGGTCAAATCGCTTGAATGCGTCTATCGATCATGCTTCAACTTCATGAGATAAAGCGAAATAAAAACCCTCGAGAGCATCATCGTCCCGAGGGTTTATTATCTATTATTATCAAAACGATTTCACTTATGCCTTATGCGCCAAATGGTGCCCTCAATGAGAGAGCAGTAGATATCGCCTGTTGAAGAGTCGACATCAAAACCATTAACCTCGCTTGAGCCCATGCGATAAGTAAAGACCAATTTGCCCGTGGTTGCATCAATCACAGCCAGCATTCCGCGACGTGAGCCGGCATAGATGTAGCCATCCTTCTCAAGCACGATGCACGGAGCATGCTCGTAGCCAAAATGGCAGTCGGTGTCCCACAACTGATGATAGTCATCGCTGCGAGTGTCAAAAGCCACAATGGTGCCGTCCATGGTCTTGGCATAGGCACGCGAGCCGTCCTGGCTCAGTCCCAGGCTCTCACGCACCTTCACGGCATTGTCGTGATGACGCCACAGTTGCTTGCCAGTTGCACGGTCAATAGCAGTGGAATTGCGGTCGGGGGCAACGATTACTACCCTACTCTCGGTCACAGCCGGCACCACATTTCCAGGACTATACAGGTTGGTTTTCTTGCCGTTGTTCCATGCCCAGTTGAGCTTGCCGCTCTTGCGGTCGAGTGAGCGCAGATTGGTGTCCCACGCACCAAAGATTATATCTTCCTTGCCCACAAACGGCTCGGCCTGGCAGTAGTTGTTGATGTCGTTGTACTCCCACAGCAGTTTCTTCTTTTTCACATCCCAAGCCTGGAATGTCTTGAAACCTCCCTGATAGAGCACGCCATCGGCAATCACGCCATCGGCAACGTAGGGACCTGCTGCCGCAACTTCATTCAGCATCTTCCCGCTTTTCTTGTCGAGCCAAACGAGGCGCTTGTCGCCTGTGGGAAGCACTACGACCTTGTCGCCCACAGAAGGACGTGAGAAGAGCATACTTGTGGTTTTATATTCCCACTTAAGTTGCGCACTTTTCTTGTCAACAACTCGCAGATAACCTTTAGAGTTGCCAAAGTAGAGATTATCCTTATCGATTCCTATACGGGTAAAAATCGATGCATCATCGGCATAGACCTTATCTATCTCAAAACTCCCAGGCACGCCATAGTCTACATTATCCTCAACAACGTTGTAATATTCAAGATTAATCTTGTAGGCATAACGTATATCGGGTTCCTGACCTAAGGTCTTGTTATAGACGTGAATCCAATTGCGGTCAAGGTCAACGTCCATCAATGTGTAACCATAGTCGCCACCTCCCATGTCGAGACAACGCACCATCAGACCGTTGATTCCTTCGGTCTCATATTGCCGCCACCGATGCCAGTGCCCGTTTTGGTGGGTTATGACAGGGTATTTCTTTAATACTGCCACATAGTCGCGATAGTTGTCGAGGTCGTCAAGCAGCGGGTAATGGTTCACACTCAGCACCTTCATGCCGGGCTTCACCATCTCACTGAGTGTCTTGTCGAGCCAGATAAGGTCTTCCTGCTTGATGTGACCGTCGCCCATCTTCATGAAGGGGCCGCAGTTCATGCCTATCACCACAAGCTTGCCCACTGTGAAGACAAATCGGTCGTTGCCCCACAGGTCGTTAAAAGTCTTGCATGCGCTCTGACTCCAGTTGTTCTCATGGTTGCCAGGAATGACATAAAGCGGCTTTGTTATGCCATCAACAATAGACTTCACGTTGCGCAACTGCTCATCACTACCTTCGTTGGTAAGGTCTCCTGTCAAGAGAACCGCATCAACATCGGTGTTATTGATCTCGGCAACCGCTTCGCGCAGTTTGCCCTCATTGGCATTGCCCGGCGTGACATGAATGTCGCTCAAGATGGCAAACTTCTGCGCCATCATGCCCGTCGGCAGCAACAACAGCGCAACAATAAGGAATACTCTAAAAAGTGATTGATTTTTCATTTATATCAAAATTTTAACGGTAAGTTCTAAATCGTGGCACGAAAAGGTTAGGATAATATTCCAATCTAAAATTCTCGGGCTCACCAATGAGGATTATCACATCATACTGAATTTCGCACTGCAACTGATAATACTCAATATAGGCCTTTGCCGAGTTGATCATGTGTTGCTTCTTGGCGCGAGTGATGGCGCGCATAGGGTCGAAATGCTCGTCATTACTGCGGGTCTTCACCTCAACGATGTGCAGCAACATGCCGGGTTCCTGAGCGATAATGTCAATCTCCATCTTGTTCATTCGCCAATTGGTCTCACGCACTGTAAACCCCTGCTTGACAAGAAACTCCACAGCCTCTTTCTCACCAGCCTTGCCGAGAAATATATGTTGCGACTTTGATGAATTTTCCATAAAAACTCGAGAGTTATTTTTCAAATGCAAATTTAATATTTTTGCACAAAATTACAAAGTCATTGACCTTTTATTGCCTTTTTCCAAACTGAAAAATAAATAATTATTGACTTTATTGACAAAAAATTTATTATTTAGGAAATAAATCACTAACTTTGTAGGCTCAAACGGCGATACAACCATTTTGGGTAGTACCGACTGCTGTAAAAGAGTAAATTATTAGCAAGTAAATTCAAATCATTTAATTACACTAATATTTTCATGAAAGTTTATAAAAGTAACGAGATTCGTAACATCTCATTATTAGGAAACAAAGGCTCGGGTAAAACAACCCTTGCCGAGTCTATCATCTTTGACTGTGGCCTTATCAACCGCCGCGGCACCATCGACGCTGGTAACACAGTGTGCGACTATTTCCCAGTAGAGAAGGAGTATGGCAACTCGGTGTTCTCAACAATCTTCAGCGTTGAGAACAAGGGTAAGAAGCTCAACTTCATCGACTGCCCGGGCATGGACGACTATGTGGGCAACATTGTTACTGCTCTCAACGTCACCGATACTGCTCTCATGCTCATCAACGGACAGAACGCCATTGAGGTTGGCACACAGAACCAGTATCGCACCGTGGGCAACATCAAGAAGCCTCTTATCTTTGCGATTAACCGCCTCGACAACGATGCCGCCGACTATGACAACGCCCTTAACCAGTTGCGCGAGACCTTTGGCAACAAGGTTGTGCCAGTGCAGTTCCCTGTATCGACCGGCGCCGGCTTCAAGTCGATTGTTGACGTGATGCTGATGAAGCAGTTCAACTATGACGGCGACAGTGGCAAGGCTACCGTTACCGACATTGATGCCGCTTACCAAGACCGTGCCGAGGAATACAACATGGCTCTTGTGGAAATGGCTGCCGAGGGAGATGAAACTCTCATGGAAAAATTCCTTGAGGAAGACACACTCAGCCCCGAGGAGGTACTTGACGGTATGCGCAAGGGTCTCATCGACTGCAGCGTTATTCCAGTAATGTGCATCAGCGGTGAGAAGAACGTGGGCATTGACCGCCTCATGGACTTCCTGGGCGAGGTTGTTCCCACAACTGCCGAAATGCCTGCAGTGTGCGACACCGAGGGCAACGAGGTGAAGTGCGACCCCGCTGGTCCCACAAGCATTTATTTCTTCAAGACAACAGTTGAGCCACACATTGGCGAGGTTTCTTACTTCAAGGTAATGAGCGGTACTCTTAAAGCCGGTACCGACCTCAACAACATGAACCGTGGCAGCAAGGAGCGCATCACTCAACTCAACGTAGTGTGCGGCAGCTTGGCAAGGAACAATGTCGATGAGCTTCAGGCCGGTGACATTGGTGCAACCGTTAAGCTCAAGGACGTGCGTCGCGGCAACACCCTTAACGACAAGGACTGCGAGAGCACCTATGACTTCATCAAATATCCCGCTCCCAAGTATCAGCGTGCCATCAAGCCCGTTAACGAGAGCGAAATCGAGAAGCTCGGTCAAATCCTCAACCGCATGCACGAGGAAGACCCAACATGGCTCATCGAGCA
>CAMJZF010000032.1 GCA_946410125.1 uncultured Prevotellaceae bacterium
CCCAGTCATGGGTATCCGATTCACGATTCTTACTTCACATAAACTTTCTTGCCACCAACAATGTAGATACCGCGTTGTAGACCCTTAATGGCCTCATTCAGCTTCACATTCTGACGGATGAGCTGTCCTTGAGTGTTGTAAACATTAACAATTGAGTTAGCATCGTCTACTGCGAGAACACCTATTCCGGTTGGAGCGGTTGGCAAGCTCAAGGCACGGCCAATGTAGTTCTGGAAGTCGTAGTCATAGTCGCGTGGAGCAATGCCGGCGGCAGTGTTCCAAGGCTCCTTGATGTTCATGCCGCAACGCACTTTATAGCGCTCACCATTTATCAACGTGTTGGTATTCGATGCCCAAGTGTAGTCAAGGGTCATGCTCTGGCCTTGAGGAGCCGACTGATAAGCGCGAAGTGCGCCATCACTTGCATTCCAGTAACCCATAACATCGATTACCTGGTTAACCTTTGGAGCAAATGGATCGCCAAGGTCGAAGGTCTCGATTGTGAACGCAACCTCGTTTTCGGTGCCCTCGGCAGCAGCATTAACAGTGAACAATGGGTTGAGACCCATGCCACTGAGTACGCCCTTGAGGGTTCCGCCCTTGATAACGTCATTCTCGGCCAATGGAGCAAACATTGTTGCATCGGCAGCATTTACACAAATCCAGTTATCCTGACCGTCGGTGAGGAATGCATAGTCGGCATTTTCGGCAACGCCAGCCACGGCAAGGTCGTTGCTGATAGTGTATTGACCATTGTCAACGCCAGTTTCAAGAAGCTCGGCAAGGGTGATGCCCGGCTCTTCACCTTCGGCAAGTGTAGTCACGTTAATCTTGTTAGACCACTTGCTCTGCTTGGTTCCGTAAACTGCCTTCACGTCGTAAATGTAGGTAGTGTTAGGATCAAGGTCGGTAACGGTGTACTTGTTGTCGGTGATGCCAGTGATAGTGATGCCATCAATGTCAATCGACTTCAGTGAAGTGGTGCCACGGTCGCCGTCCATGATGTGGATGCCTGTGATAATTACACGCTTGCTGCTGGCAGTAGTTGCAAATGTAATCTTCTGGCCTGCAGCTGCATTGCAGTCAAGAACCACGTTATAGCTGGCCTCAGTGCTGCCAGGCAATGTCACTGTTTGAGTACTGTTGCCACAAGAAAGCTTGAGGTTGCAGTTAACGTCATTGTTGAAGGTCTTGGCCTTGAAAGCAACGGTAACTTTACCCTCGCTGGCACTCAGGTCAAGAGCTGGAGAGGTGAGAGTACCGGTCGAAGAGCCGGTGCCCAAACGGATGCCGCCAATGGCCTCATAGAGCTTGCTGCCAGTCCAGCCCGCATTGTCCATGTAGTCGTCGAGCGAACCGCTCATTTCTACTGAACCTGTCTTGGTGAACTTCGAGAATGTCTCAGTGAGAATATCGTAGTTCTTGGGCACTACCTGAAGGATGTAGCTGTCGGCACCATCACAGGCTGTCCAGTTGGCGGTAAATTGATGTGCGCCAACTTCGGTAGCCTCTGTTGCAACAGGAATTGGCAAGTTACTGTTGAGAGGAGTCTTGAAACCTATCTCATAAAGCTTGGAGTAGTCGTTGTAGATGGCTATCTTGTAAATCTTCTCTGGATCGAGTTCATCACTTGCCAGAACTTCCTTGCTTGTTGTTGTGTTCTGCTTGGTTTGAACAGCATTATTGCTTGCGCTGATATTGCCATCAGCATCAACTGTACACTCATAAATCTCCATCTTCAGTGGATAGGTGGTGTTACTGCGGTTCTCAGCAAACTGCTTAACTTGAGTACAGTTGGTTACATAGAACGTCTGGTAGTCCTCATTCCAGTCGGTATAGTAAGCACTGCTTGTGAAGTAGCTTGAGCTACCCAGGAAAATATCGGTAGCAGTCCAGTTTTCAGAACCAGTTTTTTCGTTTCCGGCAATTGTAAACCAGTTCTGAGTAGCATCAGACCTCAAGGCACCATAGTTCGAAACAGTGAGCCAAGCACACTCTTCCTCTTCATATTCAGTGTATTTGTAGATAGTACTCATGCCGCTAACGGTAGCACCTGCCTCATCAATGGTCTCATACTTGGCAATGTCAAGATATGGATCGGCTGCGGTTCCCTTATCGGTCGACTTGGCTGTGAGTGCCACTGTCTTAGTCTGAGCACCATTGCTGGTGAAGGTAATTGAGCCTGTGTAGTTGCCCTCGACAGCCGAAACAAATGTTACACTAACCTCTACAGGTGTATCAATGCCTGTGCTAGTCTTCGAGATAGAAGTAGGCGAAACGGTGAACACATTGTTGTCGTCATTGAGGGTTACGGTGATGTCGTTGGTAAGGAACAGACCGTTAACTTTAACCTTCTTGGTCAATGGAGTCGACAATTTTCCGCTGAAGCTAAGTGCCTCGGTATCGGTAAGAATTGTTGGTACGCGTGGAGCTGCAACACCGGTGATTGTCACGGTCTTGGTCTCGGCCTCAGCACTGGTCAGTGTGAGAGTTGCTTGACTCTCGCCGGCAGCTGTTGGAGCATAAGTTACGGTAACGGCAACTCCATTGTAAGCATCTTCAGGAGTGATTGTAGTTGGAGTCACACTGTAAACATTTGCTCCGCTCTTGGCGATATTGATGTTTTGGCTCAGGTTATAACCCTTAACCATGATGGTCTCGGTATAAGTCTCGCCGGCATAGCCCTCAAAGTTCACTTCCTCGGGCTTGGCAACGATGGTTGGACCCTGATGCTGGAGAATGTATTCAATACCGGCAAGGGCATTGATAATGCCATGTCCTCGCGACAATACAGGACTTGAAGAACCTGCGGGGTAAGCTGTAGCTGTCTCGGCAATAACCTCTTTCACGCGATCTACGTCAAGTGACGGGTCGGCCTGAAGGTAAAGCACGCAAACACCTGCTGCTGTTGGAGTTGCCATCGACGTTCCACTCATCTGGCCCCACTTATAGGTCCTGCCATTGAAAGTAGTCTGCCAAGTAGACGATTGATAGCTGTCATAGCCGTTGATTGAGGAAATTACATAGTGTCCGGGGGCAGTAATGAACGGCTGGTTAACGCCATTGCAGTCCACGCCAAAGCTCGAGAAGTAAGCAACATCGCCTTGACCGTAGCCGTCGCTTGAGCGTGATGCCTGAGCTCCCACACTGATAACCTTGGGTGATGTCATGTCATCACACATCGAGTTCTCGTAAGTTCCAGGGGTGATGCTGTAGCCTGAAACACTGCCCGATGAGCTCGACAACGTGCTGTAATAGCAGTCGGTATAAACGTGAATCACATTTCCACCTTTTCCCTTTATTACGTAGGTAGCCGATGAGGCGCTGCTCTCTATATACAGGTTGTAACGGTTGTTGGCTGCATCTACACCGCCCGACACTGTTACACTGCCAAAGGTTCCGCTGGTCATCCAGTCACTCTGTGAACCATTTACAATAATCTTTATCTGAAGCTCGTCGCTTGTACTGTTCCAGATGTCGCAAGCTCCGGTTGCCGAGCCCCACCAGCCTCCTGATACGTTATTGGTAACCGCCATGTAATCATCATCGCTGGCAAGGGTCTTCACTGCCGCACCGGTAATGTCGGCCTCGTTACCTGCAGCAAGCAGGATAACTGCGCCATATTCCTCGGCAACTTCGGTATAGGCTCGACAAATGCTGCTCAAGCCATCATGAGGACCAACGTCGCTACCCAAGCTGATACTGATTACACAAGGCTTGCCAAGAACGTTCTTGGCATAGTTGCCTATATACTTGGCCGAGCTAACGATTGCTGTCTCGGTAAGAGATGCGCCGCAACCGGCAAGCACAAGGTCTGCATCGGGAGCCATTCCGGCATAGTTGCCTACGTGAGAACCTGCAGCACAACCGGTGGTGTGAGTTCCGTGACTCTCGCTGCTGTCATCGCAGGTGAGGGCGGCAATCTGGCTCGCAGTAGTATACTGGTAGCCCATCAGCTGCTCGCCATCAATTGTGGCACGCGAGCCACCGTTGGCACTTGAGGCATTGGGCATGTACACCGCCTTTACGCGCGATGTGCCGTCTTCCTTAAGAAACGCACGATGGTTAAACTCGATACCATCGTCAATGATTCCAAGAACCACGCCCTCTCCGGTATAGCCCTGTGGGAGGCCATAGTTGGTACCGTCCCAAGCCTTATCGGCATTGACAATGCCTTTGGCTACATCGGTAAGAAGACGAGCGTTTCGAGCTATACCCACTTGCTTGACACCCTTCATTCGAGCTACGGTTTCAAGCTTGGTGATGGGAACACTGGCTGTCACAAAATCTTTGAATTTGCCAGTAACATTTACTCCGACAGACTTCAGTTCGGCTGTCGACACTCCGTCAAGAGAAATGAAGCATTCTACACTCTCCACTCCCCCAACTGTCTTAGGTGCGGCAAGTATCGACTTGCCATTTTGGGGAGCAACAACACCATTCTTGTATTGTTGCAGGAACACCCTGGTTGGCGCGCTTAGCTTGTCGCTGGCAAGCATTGCCAGAGACACGCCAAACGCCATCATTAAAAGAAAGAATTTTCTCATGTAGTTTGGTATTAAAAATGAATAATTATGTATATCCTTTGTAAAAATGCTCGCAAATTTAATAAGAAAAATCGAAAAATCAAAGAAAACTACCAATAATAGTAGAACTTTATTTTTCATTTTTACATATTAATAACATGCCCCCCTCGAAAGTTTTGATCTTTCAAGGGGGGCATAGCCGGTATTGTGATTCTTTAGTTCCCTAAAAGAATATCATAGACTGCCGTGACGTCGGCACTGGTAACAAAACCGTCACCGTTAACGTCGGCGGTTGTTTCAAATGTGTAATTTATACCCAGCAAGACATCATAGATTGCTGTAACATCGGCACTGGTAACAAAACCATCACCGTTTACATCGCCATAAAGAGATGCCCCACCCGATAGCGTTGTAACCTCTATCATGTTTGACCAACTGCTAAACTCGCTGCCATAAAGAGCCTTCACATCATAGATATAGGCAGTCTGCGGCTGCAGTCCGGTAACTAAGTAGCTTGTGTCGGCTATATTGTCAATGACCATAGCTTCGACCGAAGGATTGTCGCCCAGCAAATCACCGCTATAGATCTCAACATTAGTAATGACAACGCGTTTCTTCTTGACGATTGTGGCAAACCTTATCTTCTGACCCGCTTCGGCCGGACAATCAAGAACCACGATATAATCACCTTCAACGGCATTTTGTATAGTTAATGTATCGGCTTTCACGCCACAGCTCACCACGAGCGGGCATTCCACATCTGTATCATAAGCACGGGCCGAAAATTTTACACTCACTTTGCCTTCACTTCCCGAAAGATCTAATGCCGGAGTTTGGAGCATGCCGTTATAACTGGTTGCACCAAGGCGCAAGCCACCCACTGCCTGATACACATAGGCACCCGACCAGCCTTCATTGTCACAGTAATTCTTGAGATAACTGGCAATATTGGTAGAACTCTCCTTATCGCACTTCGCAAATGTCTCGGTAAGCAGCTTATCTACCGATGCCAATGCCTTGACGCGCAACGAGTAACTGGTTGCAAACAGGCAAGGTTCCCAGTTTGCGACAAACGAAGTGCCTGTCGTGTCATTGGCATTGAGTGCGTGAGGCGCTACAGTGTTGATGGTAGAAACACCATTCACATTTATTGTCTTGCTCTCGGCACCCTCGCTCATGATGGTGATAGTTCCTTTATGTTCTCCTGGCTCGGTCGGTGAATAAGTCATTGTCACAACTACATACGAACTATTTTCAAAGCTTTCTGCCGGTATCGACTCTGGACTTAATGTAAACACTTCATTGTCGCTCACAAGAGTTATTTCACTGTTAATAAACTGTCCTTGAACCCTGAATGTTTTAGATGCACTGCCACCGGCATAGGAATTGATATCAATTATTTCGGTATTGGTATTAATTGTTGGGGTCTTAGCCACACCTATACCTGTTACGTTCAGTGACAATTGCTCGGCACCGGCACTATTCAGGTTAATGACAGCCATTGTAGTGTCGGCCGCTGCCGGCACAAAGGATATTGTAAGAGTGGTGCCAGCCAAGATTTCCTCATTTGTAATCGTATTGGGTTCTACCGAATAAGCGTCCGACCCTTCGACATCTATGGTCACGTCCTCGGTAAGATTATAACCTTTGACCTGTACTGTGGTTGTGATTGTGTCGCCCACATAGGTTTTTAACGTTAATTCATTCTGCTTGGCAACTATTCTTGGAATGCTGGCGTTCTCAAGAATGTAAGACATGCCGTCAAGGGCATTGATAATGCCGTGACCACGCTGCTTGGCTGGGCTCTGAGGGTTAACATAAGCAGTAGCAGTGTTGGCGATAGCGTCTTTCACGTCATCAACATCGAGCTCGGGATTGGCCTGCATGTACAGGGCCACAACGCCGGCAGCTACCGGGGTGGCCATCGAGGTGCCGCTCATCTGACCCCAATAGTGGGTGCGACCATTGAACGATGTTGTATAAGACGGACTATATTGCGACTTTGAGCTGTCATAACCGTTAAGCGACGATATCACATAGTGACCGGGGGCTGTGATAAATGGATGATTCACACCATTGCAGTCGGTTCCATAGCTTGAGAAATACGCAACATCGTTCTTTGAATATGGATAATTGCTGTTGGAACGAGATGCCATCGCACCAACGCTTATTGTCTTGCTGCCGCAAATGTCGTCACACATCGTTCCGTCCGACTGACCTTTGCTAAGCGTATAACCAGTGATTTTTCCAGTTGAAGCGATTACCGAGGTATATCCGCCGTCGCTCCAGGCGTCAATGATATTGCCGGCAGCACTGGTCACCATATAGGTGATGCGATAGCTGCTGTTTTTGGCATTCCTGACCGTAGATTGGATATAGATATTTTTTCTATTGTTTGACGAGGAAAAATAAACCGACACGCTGCCAGCGCCAAAGTAATTGCCAAGTTGGGCTGTCGTCAACGCTGTATTACTTGTGATTTCATCGCTCGTGTAGGCTATGGCACCGGTACTCTTGTTCACAACAAGCACCTTAAGTTTGAGTGGATCATTGGTTCTGCCCCATATATCCATTACACCGGTGCCATAAATTGTTGGAAAATTGGCTCCTCCATTAAAATTCTCATGCATGATGACAAATGCATCATCGTCGCTCGCAAGGGTCTTGCCGGCATAGCCGGTTGCATCGGCCTCATTACCGGCTGCAAGCAAGATTATGGCACCATATTGGTTGGCAACCTGATCATAAATCTTGCAAATGCTCGACGAACCGTCATGTGGACCGGTATTGGTACCAAGACTGATGCTTATAACACACGGCTTTCCCTGACTCTTAGCATAGTTGGCGATATATTTGGCACTATTGCCTATCGACGTCTGGCTCATGTTTTCACCAAGGCCGCACAGCACAAGGTCACACTGGGGAGCCATGCCGGCATAGCCGTTTACTATCGAGCCTCCGGCACAACCACTGGTGTGAGTGCCATGACTCTCACCATTATAGTCACATGTAAGGGCGGCTATCTGCTCGGGAGTCGTGTAATGATAACCGCTCAGGTTTGAACCACTCACTTGAGGGACACTGCCTCCATTGGCACTCGAGGCATTGGGCAAATACACTGCTTTGATGCGAGTATTCCCGTTTTCATCACAAAAAGCACGGTGGTTAAAGTCTATTCCTGTGTCTATCACACCAACAACTACTCCCTCGCCCGAAAAGTTTTGAGCAAGACCATTATTCAAACCATTCCACACCTGATAGGCATGGGTTACATTTTTGGCTTGATCGGTCTGGTGACGGGCTATCTGAGAAATGGCAATCTGCTCCACTTCTTCAAGCTTTGCAACCTGGTCAATTTTGTTAATGGGCACAAGCGCTGTTACCATGCCGTCATAACGGCATGTAATAATAACACCAAGCGACTCAAGCTGCGATGTGGATGTGCCGCTTAAGCTTATAAAGCAATCCATTGTCTCTACACCTTTGACATTCATTGTCTTGCCAAACATGCGCCGTCCTTCTTGCTGAACAACGCCATTGGCATAGTCATGCATGAACGATTGGGTTGGTGCGCTAATTTTGTCGTTAGCCAATAACGACAGCGACAGGCTTAGCGCAACTAACATTAAAAATTTCCTCATTGTAGAATTATTTTGATTAGTACTAGTTTTTTTGCAAAATGCTATTAGGGCAAAACGATTTACAAAGATAAATAAAAAAAGCTAACAACATTTAATAAAAACTTTTTTTAACTACCTATTCGGCGTTTCTTGACCTTGGTAATACCATAAAAAACACTCTATTAGGGCTAATGTTTATTGCTTTGTACTACATTTTTCTTTTTTTCAACGACTTTGCTCGAAAAAAACGACTTCAAATAATTCTTTTCTTGAACAAAATGCTTACCTTTGCGCAAAATTTAAAAAACACATTTCAATACACATATATTATTAACTATAAAACAATTTAAAACTATGCCAAGAAGTTTATCAGGAAGAAATTTCTTGAAGTTGTTGGACTTCACCACCGAAGAGATTCAGTATTTACTTGAGCTTTCTAAAGATTTCAAGCATCTAAAACGCACAGGTACACCTCACAAGTACCTCACTGGCAAGAACATCGTTCTCTTGTTTGAGAAAACTTCAACTCGCACTCGCTGCTCGTTTGAAGTTGCAGGTAACGACCTCGGCATGGGCGTCACTTACCTCGACCCCGCTTCTTCACAGATGGGTAACAAGGAGTCGCTCGAAGACACTGCCAAGGTGCTTGGTCGCATGTTCGACGGTATTGAATATCGTGGCTTCGACCAGAATATCGTTGAGGATCTCGGTCGCTACGCTGGTGTTCCCGTTTGGAATGGACTTACCACTGAGTTCCACCCAACTCAAATGCTCGCCGACGTACTCACTATCGAGGAGAACTTCGGACGTTACAAAGGCTTGAAGATGGTCTTCATGGGCGATGCCCGCAACAATGTTGCTAACTCTCTTATGGTTGTTTCGGCTAAACTCGGCATCAACTTCGTTGCTTGCGGTCCCAAGGACAACATGCCCGACGAGAAGCTCGTTGCCACTTGCCACGAGATTGCCAAGGAGCACGACTGCACCATCACCCTCACCGACGACGTGAAAGAGGGAACCAAGAATGCCGATGTTATCTACACCGACATCTGGGTATCTATGGGTGAGCCTGCCGAGCTTTGGGAGAAGCGTATCAAACTGCTGAGCCCATATCAGGTGAACGACGACGTTATGGCAAATGCCAACCCCAATGCCATCTTCCTGCACTGCCTGCCTTCGTTCCACGACCTTGAGACTTCGGTTGGTCGCGAGATCCACGAGAAATTTGGCTTGAAGGAGATGGAGGTTACCGACAAGGTGTTCCGCAGCCCTCAATCTAAGGTATTTGACGAGGCCGAAAACCGCATGCACACCATCAAGGCTGTGATGTACGCAACCCTCAAGTAATAATTAGTCAACACTTTCTTACACACAAACTTCGATCTCTCGTTTATTCGATTACTCGATTATTCGATTGCTCGAAGTTTACTTTATAAAAAATTGCAATTATGAGTAAAAGACTTGTTATAGCTCTGGGTGGAAACGCCCTGGGCAAGACTCCTCAAGAGCAGCTCGAGCTGGTAAAGGGCACTGCCTCGACCATCGTCGACCTCGTTGAGGAAGGGTATGACGTAGTAATTGGACATGGCAACGGCCCTCAGGTGGGTATGGTAAATCTCGCTTTCGAGTACAGCGCCAACAACGGCGGTGGCACTCCGGCAATGCCTTTCCCCGAGTGTGGAGCCATGACTCAAGGCTACATCGGTTACCACCTGCAGCAGGCTGTAGAACGCGAGCTCGCTCGCCGTGGCATCAACAAGCCATGTGCCGCTGTTGTTACTCAAGTGGTAGTCGACAAGAATGACTCTGCTTTCCAAAATCCCACCAAGCCTGTAGGTATGTTCTACAGCAAGGAAGATGCCGACCGCATTGTCGCCGAGACTGGCTACACATTTGTTGAGGATGCAGGACGTGGCTATCGTCGTGTTGTACCTTCGCCTATCCCCGTTAAGATTGTAGAGCTCCCCATTGTTGAACAACTCGTGGGGCTGCACAGCGTGGTAATTACCGTGGGAGGTGGTGGCATTCCCGTTGTCGAGAATGGCCCCGGCGACTACGAGGGAGTAGCAGCTGTTATCGACAAGGATCGCGCCAGCGCCAAGCTCGCGCTCGACCTCAATGCCGACATGCTCGTTATCCTCACTGCTGTTGAAAAGGTTTCTATCAACTTCAACAAGCCCGACCAACGCGACCTCGACCGAATGACTATTGCCGAGGCACGCCAGTTCATCGCCGAGGGGCACTTCGCGCCAGGCAGTATGCTCCCAAAGGTTGAGTCGTGCATCAGCTTCGTTGAGAACACCAACGGCGGTACTGCCCTTATCACCTCGCTCGACAAGGCACGCGAGGCCCTCAAGGGCAACACCGGCACAATACTTGTGAAAGAGTAACTACTCCACTCACACCACTAAGCGAGGGCTGGGACCTTTCCCCGCCCTCGCTTTTTTATCTCCCACCCACTCCCTCCCCTATCCACTCCTAGTTACTCCTATCCACTCCTATCCACTCTTAGTTACTCCTAGCTACTCCTATCCACTCCTATCAAAAACCTCTCGCTAAAAAATATCTTTTTAATCGTGATTATTTCGATAAAAATTACTAACTTTGTCGATTAATTGCTAAAATGGGGATTTTATATTGTCTCCAACGGCTGCTAACGAAAAAAATGAGCGACAACAATAAAAATAAAGAAGAGTTGAACCAAGAGGAACCCCTCAAGCCCGAAGAAACAACCGGCACCGGCATCGAAGCTGAGGCAACTGATTCATTTGATTCATCTGATTCATTTGATTCATCCGATTCATCTAATCCTGCCGAGGCACTCGATTCACCACATGCAATCTACGACCCGCGAGCCGATAGCACTAAAAAAGACAAGCGATTGAGACTCACGGGAATGTACGAGAACTGGTTTATCGACTATGCCAGCTACGTTATCCTCGAACGAGCCATCCCACACATTGAGGATGGACTCAAACCTGTGCAACGACGCATTCTTCACGTCATGAAGGAGAGCGACGACGGACACTACACCAAGGTGGCTGGTATCGTGGGCGACACCATGCACTACCACCCACACGGCGATGCCTCTATTGGCGATGCCCTGGTTCAGCTCGGACAAAAGGAACTGCTCATCGACACTCAGGGTAACTGGGGCAACATTCTCACGGGCGACGGAGCGGCAGCTCCTCGTTACATCGAGGCACGACTCAGCGAGTTTGCTCTCGAAGTCGCTTTCGACAACAAAGTAACCGAATGGACCATGAGCTACGATGGTCGCAACCGTGAGCCTATCACCCTGCCCGTAAAATTCCCATTACTCCTCGCTCAAGGGGCCGAAGGTATCGCTGTTGGTCTCTCGTGCAAAATTCTGCCTCATAACTTTAACGAGATTCTCGATGCGGCAGTGAGCTACCTCAAGGGCGAGGAATTCCAGCTCTACCCCGACTTTCCCACGGGTGGATACATCGACGTCAGCAACTATCGCGACGGCGAGCGGGGAGGCAGTGTGAGGGTTCGCACCAAAATCGAGAAAGTCGACAACAAAACATTGCTTGTCAAGGACTTGCCCTATGGCAAAACCACAAGCACATTAATCGACTCTATATTACGTGCTGCCGAGAAGGGTAAGATAAAAATCAAGAAGGTTGAAGACAACACTTCTTCTACTGCCGAAATAATCGTTACACTGCAGCCTGGCACGTCCAGCGACAAGGCCATCGACGCTCTTTATGCCTTCAGCGACTGCGAAACGAGCATCTCGCCTAACATCTGCGTCATCAAGGAAGAGAAACCGCAATTCCTCACTGCTACCCACTTGCTGCAGTTCAGCGTCGACCACACCAAGGACATCCTAAAGCGAGAACTCGAGATTCAACGCCTCGAAACAATGGAATCGCTTTTCTTTGCTTCTCTCGAGAAAATTTTCATCGAGCAGCGCATCTATAAGGATCGAGGATATGAGCAGGCTCGCGACGAGGATGCCGCAGTCAATCACATCGACAAGCGGTTGGAACCTTTCAAGCCACAGTTCTATCGCGCCATCACTCGCGACGACATCTTGCGACTTATGGAAATCAAGATGAAGCGCATCGTCAAGTTCAACAGCGACAAGGCCGACAATTACATTGCAACGCTCAACGAGAGGCTCGAAGACATTGATTACAAGCTCTCTCACCTTGTGGAACACACCATCAACTGGTATGAGAACCTGAAAAAGAAATATGGGCATCTGCATCCACGACGCACCATCATACGCGATTTCGACACTATCGTTGCCACCAAGGTTGCCGAAGCCAACGAGAAACTTTACATCAACCGTCAGGAGGGTTTCATCGGAACCTCGCTCAAGAAAGATGAATACATCTGCAACTGTAGCGACATCGACGACATTATGGTGTTCTACAAGGATGGTAAATACAAGGTTATAAAGGTCGCCGAGAAAATTTATGTGGGAAAGAATGTGATGCATGTGAGAATCTACAAGCGAAACGACAACCGCACCATCTTCAACGCTCTTTACACCGACGGACGAGGCGGAACCACCTATATGAAACGATTTGCCGTCACCGGGGTCACTCGCGACAAGGAATATGACATAACACAAGGAAAACCGGGGTCTAAAATTCTCTGGTTCACCGTCAATCCAAATGGAGAGGCCGAGGTGCTACGTGTTACTCTCAAGCCCAAGAAGCACCTCAGGGTGCTGCAGTTCGACGTCGACCTCGCCGACCTCGCTATCAAGGGTAAGACTGCAAGGGGAAACATGGTCACCAAGAACGAGATTCACCGCATCACCCTCAAGGAGCATGGCAGGTCTACTCTCGATGACCGAGAGGTGTGGTTCGACCAGGACATCTTGCGCATCAACTATGAGGGACACGGCGTTTCTTTGGGAAAATTCGCTGGCGACGACCGCATTCTTGTCATCATGCGCAATGGCGACTTCTACACCACAAGCAGCGAGGCCACCAACCATTACGA
Source organism: uncultured Prevotellaceae bacterium (assembly GCA_946410125.1). Taxonomy (GTDB): domain Bacteria; phylum Bacteroidota; class Bacteroidia; order Bacteroidales; family Muribaculaceae; genus Sodaliphilus. Next base: position 13,130 of record CAMJZF010000032.1, read on the forward strand.
GGATGGCATCTTGCGCATTATGAAGTATGACCCGAGCATCGTCTGGACTGCAATCCTCAACGATGCCGACCAGGGATATGTCTATCTCAAGAGGTTCACTCTCGACGACAACAACCGCAAGCAACGAATGATTGGCGACAATCCACAGTCTTCGCTCATTCTGCTCTCAAGCCAAAAATATCCTCGGTTTGAGGTGAAATTCGCTGGCGACGACAGCGTGCGCGACAATCTAATCGTCGATGCCGACGAATTTATAGCCGTCAAGAGTTTCAAAGCCAAAGGAAAGCGACTCACCAATTACAAAGTGGATTCCGTTACCGAGCTTGAGCCACGCATTGTCGAGGAAGAAACCACACAAGACATTGATGCTCAGGAACCTGACGACGACAACGAAATCAGCAGTGACATCAACCAGCAGGAGGTTCTCGACAAGTTAACAGGACAAACGCGTCTCTTTGATGACGATGATGACAATAATTAGAACATGACAAGCAAGGTCTACATAAGGTTACTCTTTTGCATGCTTCTTTGGGCATGGGGCTGCCAATGCGCCATGGCACAGGACAACAGCGACGAGAAACCTTTGCGACCGGTCGCCACAATGTTCTCGGCGCAATATGGGCACGCGTCGATTCTTGACTCCTATCTCTCGCCCGTGAAATACGGCGGCAAGGCTATGGCTCTCAACTACGAGGCACAGCAGGCAACAGGATTTGCACCACAGCAATGGACTCGTCAGTTAAGCCTGGGAGTCGATTACGACTACACCCACAACAAGGCGGGAAACCACTCTATGCATGCCCTCTTGATTAACGCACAATGGGGATTGATGCACAAGTGGAACCACGTCTTCACTCGTGGACTGCAGTTCCAGCTGGGAGGCAACACACAGCTCAGAGGGGGAGCACTTTACAATGCCTACAACAGCAACAACGTGGTTTCGGCACGCATCTTCTGGAACGTCGGGCTCATGGGGCAAGCCATTTTCAACACCCACATCAAGCGATTGCCCATCACTCTGCGCTACCAGGCATCCATGCCTGTCGCCGGGGTTTTCTTCTCTCCCGACTATGACGAAGCCTACTATGAGATTTACCTCGGCAATCACGACAACCTTGCCCACTTTGGGTGGTGGGGCAACAGGTTCGACCTCGACCACATGCTCTCGGCCGACCTGCATCTGGGAAACACCATTCTGCGCATCGCTTACCGAAACCGCATCTCATCTTCGTGGATCAACCACATCAGCACGCGCGACATGGCTCACTACCTGGTCATTGGCATTGGAGGGGAGTTCCTCAACATCGGGGCCAAGCGCAATAAAAAACTCAATAACAACATAATATCGTCGATTTATCAATGAAAAGACTGGTCAACATATTGATTCTTGTCATTTCTCTTCTGCAGCTCCCGGGATGCCACGAGCAACCCGACTGGAAGAACGACCCTTATGGCAACTTCGACGCGTTATGGACTATTCTCGACGAACACTACTGCTTCTTCGCCTATAAGAACGTCGACTGGCAAGAGGTGCGCAACCGTTACCGCAGCAAGATTCACAAAGACATAACAACCCACGAACTCTTTGACCTGTGCAGCGACATGCTCAAGGAACTGCAGGACGGACACACCAATCTTATCTCAAGTTTCGACGTCTCAAGATACTGGATTTGGGAAAAATACCCCATCAACTACGACGAAAGGCTCATCGACGAGCATTACCTGCACTTCGACTACAGGAAAGCTTCGGGTATTAAGTACCAGATTCTTAGCAACCACTTCGCCTACATGTACTATGGCGACTTCTCTACCGGCATTGGCGATGGAAACCTCGATGTCATTCTCAACGACATTGCTCCAAGCGACGGACTAATCATCGACGTGCGCAACAACGGCGGCGGTTACCTCACCAACGTCGAGACCTTGGTGGCAAGGTTTATCGACCAGCGCATCTATGCCGGTTCTATTCAGCACAAGAATGGAACAGGACACAACGACTTCTCCGAGCCGTTCGATTACCACATCGACCCCGCTAAGGGACGCGTTCACTACAACAAGCCCATCGTGGTGCTCACCAACCGCGGCTCTTTTAGTGCGACCAACAATTTTGTCTCAATCATGAAGTCGCTCCCCAACGTCACCGTTGTTGGAGATGTGACAGGAGGTGGTTGCGGCCTGCCGTTCAACAGTGAGCTGCCCAACGGATGGAGCGTCAGGTTCTCGGCTGCGCCAATCACCGGACCCGACGGCAAGCTAACGGAGTTTGGTGTGGAACCCGACGTAAAAGTCGACATGGCACCGAACGACATTAGCAACGGGCACGACACCATCCTCGACTATGCGTTTGAAATTCTAAAACAAGCTAAATAATAATATTTGTCATGGAAATTACCCCTATCGCCACATTCCATTCGCCTTTTAAAGACAAGTTTGGCATTCCGCGCCAAAGTGGGATTGTGAGCGAACTTCAGGGGTCTGTAGTTTTCATGCCCGAGTTCCGAAATCCCGACTTCCTAAGAGGTTTGGACGATTTTGACTATATCTGGCTCATCTGGGAATTCTCGGCCAACAGGCACGAGAATATAAGCCCTACCGTGCGACCGCCAAGGCTGGGGGGCAACACGCGAATGGGGGTGCTTGCCACACGCTCGCCCTACCGTCACAACAGGCTCGGACTCTCGGCAGTGAAAATCGACAGCATTAGCCTCGACACAGCCAATGGACCGGTAATCTTTGTCAAGGGAGCCGACTTGATGGATGGAACTCCCATCTACGACATCAAGCCTTACATCGCCTATGCCGATGCGCACCCGCAGGCACGCTCTGGTTTTGTCGACGACAACGAGTGGAACATGCTTCACGTCGACATTCCACAATCCATTGCAGCATCGTTCTCCGAGCAACAGCTGCAAGCACTGCAGCAAACCCTCGCCCTTGACCCCAGGCCTCACTACCACGACAACCCCGCCAAGGTCTACGGCATGACTTTCCTCGACAAGGACATTCATTTCACCGTTAATGGAAATAATCTAAAAGTAATAGATATCAATCTCAATCAATAACCCAATAATTTTTTAGACCACATGCTCCGAATCCGATGTAAAAACAACAACGCCACACGAGAATTCCCTGAGGGAACGGCTCTGCTCGACGTCTACAAAGCGTTTGCCGATGAACTGCAATTCAAGTATCCTGTTGTCTCGGCCAAAGTAAACAATGCTTCTCAAGGGCTTAAGTTCAGGCTCTTCCAGAACCGAGATGTTGAATTCCTTGATGCAAGGCGGGGCTCTGGATACAGGGCGGTAGTGCGCTCGCTTTGCTTCGTTCTTTACAAGGCAACTACCGACACTTGCCCGGGCAGCAAGCTATTTATCGAGCACCCCATCTCGGGTGGCTACTACTGCAATCTAAGGAAAAAGAACTTTGAACCTGTCACCGATGACGACATTCAGCGCATTCGCCAGCGCATGAAGGAGATCATCGACAACGACACCGTCTTCCACCGGCACGAAGCCACTACCGAAGAGGCTGTTAAGGTCTTTGCCGAACGAGGGTTTGCCGATAAGGTGAAACTCATCGAATCAAGCGGACAAATCTACTGCGACTACTACACTCTCGAAGGCACTGCCGACTATTTCTACGGGCCTCTCGTGCCTTCGGCTGGGTATATCAAGGTTTGGGACGTGGTGCGATATAAGGACGGACTCCTCCTGCGCACTCACGACTGGGAAGACCCCGACAAGCTCTCACCCATGTATGACATGCCACGCACTTTCGAGATGTTTGCCGAGAAGGTACACTGGGACGTTATCATGCGCCAATCCAATGCCGGCGACGTCAACAAGGCCATTCTCAACGGACACGCTTCCGAACTCATTCAAGTGAGCGAGGCCCTGCAGGAAAAGAAAATAGTACAGATTGCCGAGGAAATAAACCGACGATTCCGTGACAAGGAAAATCCCATTCGCATTGTCCTTATCACTGGCCCTTCAAGCTCAGGAAAAACAACCTTCTGCAAGCGCCTGTCAATACAGCTGCTGGCATGTGGACTCAGGCCGTTGTCGTTCTCTACCGACGACTATTTCGTCAACCGTGAGGACACTCCACTGCTCCCCAGCGGAGACTACGACTTCGACAATATCAAGGCGGTTGACTGCGAATTGCTTGAAGACCATCTCATGAGGCTCATGAATGGTGAGCGTGTCGAGATTCCTGAGTTCAACTTCGTTACCGGCAAGAGAGAGTTTAATGGCAAGAAACTCAAGCTAAAGAACGATACCGTCCTCATCATCGAGGGCATTCATGCCTTGAACCCCATTCTCACCGAGAAGATTCCCGACGACAAGAAGTTCAAGGTCTACATCTCTACTCTCACCAGCATTTCACTCGACGACCACAACTGGGTGCCAACGAGCGACAACCGTCTGCTCAGGCGCATCATTCGCGACTACAACAAGGGAGCTTTCAGCGCACGCGAGACAATAAGCCAGTGGAAGAACGTTTGCCAGTCCGAGGAGCAATGGATTGCACCTTATCAGGAAAATGCCGACATGATGTTCAACTCGGCACTCAACATCGAGTTCGCGGTTTTGAGACCACATGCCGAGCTCATCTTGGCTCAAGTGCCAAAGAACTGTCCCGAATATTCCGAGGCGCATCGTCTGCTCAAGTTCATCCATTACTTCATTCCTGTCGACGACAAGGAAATACCCCCCACAAGCATTATGCGTGAGTTCCTCGGCGGTTCCAGCTTCAAGTACCCCAGCCGAAGCGAATAACTCACAACTCACTTTTTTCTATAAACCCGAAGCTTGGTGCATCCCTCGCCCCAAGCTTTGGTTTTCTGCCAGTTCATCATCATTTCAGTTCATCATCATTTTGCACCAGTTCTCACTTTTTTCGCTCCATTTTGCCACTTTTTAAAGTAAATGTGTTATCTTTGCAGATTGATACTATAACATTTGCAACAAGAATGAAAGTCAAAATACATAGAGAAGGACAAAACATAATCTTTGCTTTGCTCTTTATACTGTTGGCATTCAACATTCCTGCCTACCTGTTCATTGAGCTTAAGTGGATTCCCATTACACTGATAGTAATCAGCATTATCCTGTTTGCGCTGGTGGTAAACTTCTTCCGCCTCCCGCAGCGGCATTTCAAGGGCGACACCGACGGAGTTGTCGTTTCAAGTGTCGACGGAAAGGTTGTTGCTCTCGAAGAAGTGTATGAGGCCGAATATCTACACCGCAACGTAATCCAGCTGTCGGTTTTTATGTCGGTTTTCAATGTCCATGCCAACTGGGTGCCCGTTAAAGGTAAAGTAAAGTATGTCAAGCACCATGCCGGCAGGTTCCTGGCTGCCTATCTGCCCAAGTCGAGTACCGACAACGAGCGCTCGGCTATCGTTATCGAGAGCCACAAGAACGGAGAGGATATCCTTGTTCGTCAAATTGCAGGTGCCATTGCACGACGCATCGTCACCTACGTTGAACCTGGCGACGAAGTCGACATCGACAACTTTATTGGCTTTATAAAGTTTGGGTCGAGAGTCGACATTTACCTGCCTCTCGACAGCGAAATTTTGGTCAAGCTCGGCGACACTGCCACAGGCGGCATTACCCCCATTGCACGACTTAAATCACGCCCTAAACAACAAGACAAGGAATAAAGCGAAATGAAAATACTGCAATCTATAAAAAACAATATTCCTAACACCATCACATGCCTGAACCTGCTCTTTGGCTCTATGGCTGTGATTGTGGCTTTCAAGCCTTTCGAGACCACCATCTGGGGATTGCAAGGCTATCAGCTGGCTTTTGTTCTCATAGCATTGGCTGCCATCGCCGACTTTTGCGATGGTCTCGTGGCACGATTGCTGCATGCCGTCTCACCGCTGGGAAAAGAACTCGACTCCCTCAGCGACTGCGTGAGTTTCGGGCTCGCTCCTGCCATTATTCTATATAATATAATGACGGCAGCCGGATGCGACCAATGGGTGTGCTACGCCTCGCTGCTCATTCCCGTTTTTGGAGCACTGCGTCTTGCGCGTTTCAATGTCGACACCCGCCAGGCAACAACGTTCACAGGGCTACCTATTCCTGCCAACGCCATCTTCTGGATTGGCTTTATCAACTATTATGCAACTCACCACACCACTAACCAGTGGATTGTGTTGGCACTCATTGTGGTGCTGTCATTGCTCATGGTGTGCAACCTGCGCATGTTCTCCCTCAAGATTCACAGCTTTAGCGTGAAAGAAACTTTCAGGCAGTATGTTCTTATCATTGCCTCGATAGTGTTCATCGCCCTTGCTGGCGTGTCGGGACTGGCTTGCGTGATTGCATTCTACGTCATCCTCTCTATTCTTTTCAAGGAGCAAGAGGGGTGAAGCACTCATTTTTGGCACAGAATTTGCTTCTTTAGGTTGTGATATCTCATTTTTATTTTAAGACACCTACTATAAAATGTTCTGGTTTATTCTTTTATTAATCCTGTTGTATTTCATCGCCGCTCCCATCTACAGGGTGTGGCGCAAGATGCGTCAGTTCAGGGATGAGTATGAACGCGCCATGAAACAGCAAGGCTCTTACCAGCCAGAACAGCACGATGGCGGGCGCACCAGCGAGCAACGCGAAATGGTGGAGCGTTACCGTCGATATAGCGACGAAAATGCCGAGAATGTCGACTTTGAGGAACTCGACGGCCCTATGACCGAAGAAATACCCACCAATGACAACCAGCACACCTCTTCCCCCTATCATGAAGAACCAATCAGCGACGCGGAGTTCGAAGAAATCTGAATAAATAGTAAGTGGTAAGTACCCACCTCTCAATTATTTGTCAGACGATGAATTACGATTAAAAACTATCCATTGGATGCTGGTAACGTAGCCTTTCGGCTTTGGGTCATTAAGGACGATTGAGGGAAGCCCCCTCTCGTTCTCCCCCACAAGGGGAGAGGCAGGGTGCGCGTGTTTTTTTACACCGTGAATTGACCACAAATTATCAAAAAAAGACATAAGAACACAAGGAAATTTGCTTTAGATACAGGCAGGACACAAGAACACAAGCTCACACAAGAACACAGGGTAATCCCCTCTCAATCTCCCCCTCAAGGGGAGAGCCTGGCTGCTCAAGTGACAAGTCGTAGACTTGGCGTTGTGCGCAACACATTGTGCGTTCCAGCTCGAAGAGATGGGGCGCACTGTGTGAAAGACCAAGCCTCTAATGCGCACGTCGCAAGATGTGCGGTCGTGCTACATTCTATATCAAACCAAGAAAACAGGGAAAAAATACGCTGAAGACTCAAAACTATTTCTTATTTTTGCACAATAAACTGTTTTTTTAGCCAAGCTATGAGGAAGTGCTTTTAGTAGCAAAATCATTTCAAGTTCAATTTTATCGGTGAAATATTATGACAGTTACGATTTTATAACTAACTTTGCGAGTGACACTAAATTATATAAGGAATATGAGTGGTTATGACATCACATACACAGGAATGATAGCCGGGCTTAACGGCAATGGTGGTAGCATCCCCCTTGACCCACCTATGCCTCATGATGCAGAGCGCGTGGTGATGACGCGTGACTACTGCGGAGCTTACACCTACCGCAACGGCGCCGTTGAGCGCATCCTCATGGGCAACGGTTTCATTCAGGACAGCGTCTATTATGTCCAGATTAAAGACTACCAGGGCAACGTGCGTACCGTCATAGACCGGAACCGAAACATTGTGGAGCACAACGAGTACTATCCCTATGGCGGCCTCATCAACGCCAGCGACTCGCAACTCCAGCCCTACAAGTACAGCTCAAAAGAACTCGACCGCGAGAACGGCCTCGACCTATATGACAGCCAAGCTCGCTGGTATGATCCGATGTTTCCTCAGACCACAACCCAAGACCCATTGGCAGAAAAATACCAATCCATTAGCCCCTACACCTGGTGCTCAGGAAATCCTGTGAAATATTTTGATCCTAATGGCTTGGATTGGGTTATGAGTAATAAAGATCAATCCATAAAATGGTTCGATAATGTGACGTCTAGCAAACAAACTCCTATTGGTTATAAGTATATTGGGAAATCTGACAATGATATCTTATCAATGTTATATCTAAATATTAATTTCTCAAATATCGTAAGCAATAATATTGGTTATATTGCACAAGATATTAATGTGGGATTCAATATGGCAAATATTAAAGAAGAAAGTATAGCTTTTATTACTGCTGATATAACTCGCGATGCAACAAAAGGTCGTAAAAACAATATTAATGGTAATTATTTTAATGGAGTTATAATCAACATAATAGAGAATACAGTTCATACTCCCATAGTTGAGACATTACATTCAGCAAGTGAAGTGGAAGTTTCTTATGGTCATAATCTTTATCAAAGAACGTTAAGAAAACCTCTACATCCATATTTCACGATGACTAATACTGAGTCCAAAGAAGCTAGTGTATTTATACCAGCTAAAGATTCGTCAATTAATAAAAAGTTAAATTATATTAGAGTTAAAGGAAATTGGTCAATAGAAACAGGACACGGAAGCACTATGTTCATTCATCATCCATTTTTCCCTCTGGCAAAAAAAATTAATCACTCATGGATAATAAAAAAAAGAAAGCCTTAAGAAGAGTTTTAGTTATAGTGTTGTTTTTTTCATTTAATTTTTCAATGATTGGTTGTAAAAACATAGACAACAATCGAGAGGAAACTATTATTCGTGATGTTGTTAAAGATATTCAATTATATCAATCATCTGATAGTTCATTTTTATTTGATAACGATATAATAAAGTTAGACAGTATTGCTGATGGACCATATCATAAAAAGGTTGTACAATTGAAAATCACGATATATTCAATATCAAAGCAATATGCAAAAGGATCACAATATGTGATGTCGCTAAAAGAAAGCGATTTTGATAAGACTTATCAGAGATCTTTTTATCTTCACATGTTTGATGGACTTAATTGCATGGAAAGCCAAGAGATTAAGGCAAATGCACATTTTAAAAAAGCGTCAGAAATTATACAAAAATATTTGGATAATAACGTCGATAAAGTGGCATTATTTGAATTGGCTAATATACACAAAATCTACTTAAAAGAAAAAGACATTAATTGGATTATCAATAAATACAACAAGTCACAAAATTATGATCAAGATTTCATAAACGGGTTACTTAGCTTTGATGAGAATCAAGAAGTCATCGTTAATGCTAAAAGTGAAAATATACAAGAATAAAAAACATCTTTGATACTTTAGTACCATTAAAAAGGGGTCGCTTCGCTTAAAATTAGTGCGCTTCGCGCTAAAATTAAATATGGACAGCCTCCTCTCATTAAACCGAGAGGAAGCTGTTATATATTATTCATGGTAATTTGCGGTCAATTCACGGTAATTTGCGTAAAACACTGACGATAAACATTTCAATGTTGCTCTTATTTATAACAAGGAGTTACTTTTGCCCTAAAAAAGAGCTCCTTGACATACTGCCACCCCACAAGCGATTCATGTGATTCATCCGATTCCTTGGCGCAGCCTGCCTCTCCCCTTGAGGGGGAGATTGA
>CAMJZF010000033.1 GCA_946410125.1 uncultured Prevotellaceae bacterium
CAACGAGCGCGAGTCGCTGGTGTCGTAAATGGTGAAATCATGATTGAAGCCAATGCGGTCGGCATTGATGCGAAGGAGTTTGGCAAAGATGGAATGAAAGGTCCCCATCCACAAGTGGGAAGCCTCGTCACCCACCAGAGCCGTGATGCGTTCTCGCATCTCGCCGGCAGCTTTGTTGGTAAAGGTCAAGGCCATGATGTGTGAGGGTAGGTAACCGAGCTTCAGGAGATGTACGATCTTGTAGGTGAGTACACGGGTTTTACCCGAACCGGCACCGGCAATCACCAGTTGCGGCCCGTCGCAATATACCACTGCGTCACGTTGCTGAGTGTTTAGTTTATTTAGGTAGTCTTCCAAGTGCTGTTTCTTTCAATGTTCTACAAAAGTTCGCCATAGCATGGTATCTCGCTCAGGAAACTATAGCTATTGTTCTTATAGTCAATCTTGCAGCAATAGTGGCTCATCCCGTTCGAAACGATTAGATAATTGGCTTTAAGCACCATGTTGTATCGCACGATTTGGTCAAAGGTCTTCTGTGTGACTTCTATCGTGGGAGCTTTGTACTCGATGATGACCAGTGGCTCTCCATCACGATTGGCAACAAGAGTGTCGCAGCGACGCTTGATTCCATTTTGTGTCAACGAAATCTCGTTGTTCATCAAAGCAGCAGGGAATTGCCTTTCTTCAATCAAAAAACGCACGAAATGCTGCCTTACCCATTCCTCGGGAGTTAGAGTCACCCAACGCCTGCGCAGTGTGTCAAGAATGATAAAGCCATTATTATTCTTTTTTATATTAAACTGATAATCAGGGAGGTTAAGCGTTTGCATGATTTTTTGATTTGTGAGTCTGCAAAATTTGTTGTAAATTTACAAAAAAATTTCGGAACACGTGTATTGCCTCTGTTAAAAAAGAGTATTATGGCAGTAAAAAAAGAAGGTGTCACCTATATAGGCCTCTTGAATGAGATAAAAGCCAAGAAATTCCATCCAATCTATGTGTTGCATGGCGAGGAGGGATATTATATCGATAGGTTAGAGGAGGCCATCGTAGAGAACGCTTTGACACCCGATGAGCAGGATTTCAACCTTAATGTAATCTACGGCATTGACGTGAGCGACATTCGTCATGTGATTAGCATGTGCAAGCAATATCCGGCAATGTCGCAATATCAGGTTGTTGTCATTCGTGAAGCTCAGAATGTGGGCAAGCTCAACAATAAAGGCAATGCTAACGAACTTAATCAGCTCAAGTATTATGCCGCTCAGCCAATGGGGAGCACAATTCTTGTGGTCTGCAACAAGGGTGAGGCAATAAAAGGCAAGGATTTTGTTGATGCTGTGAAGAAGAACAATGCCGGCGTGGTGTTTCGCAGCGACAAGCTGCGCGAGGGAAGGCCGGTGGAACTGGCAGCTTTGGAGTATGTGAAATCTTTGGGTTGCACAATTGATGACAAAGCGTTGTCGATGATAGCGTCAAATGTAGGCAATGATGTCTCGCGATTATATACCGAGATTGACAAACTCAAGATTCTTGTAAAAGATGACAAGCGCATCACACCCGAGCTTATTGAGCGAAACATAGGCATTAGCAAAGATTACAACAACTTTGAGTTGGAAGAAGCTCTTGCAACTCGCAATGCTAAAAAGGCTTTTGAGATTATCAACTATTATGAGAAAAATCCTAAGGCCAATCCCACAGTGGTTACAGTGAGCATGCTGTTTTCCTATTTCTCAAAACTGCTCATCTATCACACTGTTGCCAAGAAGTCGGAAGGGGAGATAATGGCTGCCATGGGCACTAAATCGCCATATAGGGTAAAAAAGATTGCCCAAGCTGCAAGATTTTATTCTACTGCCGCTTGCGTAAACATTATCACATGGATACGTGAGTGTGACACTAAGAGCAAGGGATTGCGCTCACGTCAAGATGCCAATGCTCTCTTGCGTGAGCTTGTCTACAAGATTCTGCAGGCGCGTTAACTGCTCTCTTGTTAATTAGAAGAATCTTTGCATTTCTGCTTTTCTCGCTTGTTCTTGCTGCAATTGTCTTTCAGCTTGCAATTGTCGCATGCTATCAGAGCCGACTTTTGGTGGGTGACGGCCCGATAAATGCTTCTCGCGGCAAGAACGAAGGCTGTTGCCACTACGATGCCAACGATTATATATTGCCAGGTATCGTTCATTTCTTGTAAGCTTTCTTAATCATGGAGTTAAGCTTGGCGGGCGTGAGGTCGGCAGGGTAGGTGTCGAACGGAAGCCGCATGTCGCAGTTTTGGTAATCGCTGCAGCCATAGGCTGTTCGCCCCTTGATGATGTGACCTTTGCCGCACACGGGGCAAGCAATTTCCTCGATAGATTTGAGACGAGGCTTGCGAGGTTTTTTCTCGCCGTTGGCCTTTGCCGATTTCTTGGGTTCATCGTTTTGAACCTGTATCATGGTGTTGGAATTGTCGCGCAGCACGTTGAGAACGATTTCATTGACAAGAGCTTTAAGTTCGTCGATAAACTGCCGGGCACTGAATTCTCCTCGCTCAATCTTGCGCAACTTGTTCTCCCACAAGCCAGTGAGCTTGGCCGACTTAAGTAATTCTTCCTTGATGGTGTCGATGAGTTGGATTCCGGCGGGAGTTGCCACCAGGCTCTTGCGTTGCTTGGCAATATAGTGGCGTTTGTGCAGGGTCTCAATGATTGCGGCTCGGGTTGATGGCCTGCCAATGCCGTTCTCTTTCATGGCATCTCTCAACTCATCATCATCGACGAGTTTTCCTGCTGTTTCCATTGCTCTCAATAACGTTCCCTCGGTGTAATATTTTGGTGGCTGAGTTGTCTTTTTCAAGAGTGAAGGTTCATGAGGCCCGCTCTCTCCCTCGACAAAGGTTGGCATGATGCCGTTGCCCTCATCTTCCTTTTCTTCATTCTCGGGTGCTCTGTCCTTGCTGTAAATGACCCTCCATCCATCGTTGAGAATTTCTTTACCGGTGGCTTTGAAGTCATGTTCGTGCACTTTTGCCATCACGGTAGTAGTAGAGAATTCACAATCGGGATAGAATGCGGCAATGAACCGCTTTGCGATAAGGTCATAGACAAATTTTTCCTCGCGAGTGAGAAATACGCTGGCGGGGTCGACATTGGTTGGTATTATGGCATGGTGATCGGTGACCTTGCTGTTGTCAAACACCTTCTTGCTTTTGGGCAACTTGCCGGCAAGCAACTGCTGGGTGAGTGAAGCATAGGGCTTCATGGCCTCCATGATGCCGGTAATTTTGGGATATATGTCATCGCTTAAGTAAGTGGTATCAACGCGAGGGTAGGTGGTGACCTTTTTCTCATATAGTGACTGAATGAGCCTTAATGTCTCGTCGGCACTATAGGAGAATTTCTTGTTGCATTCCACCTGAAGGCTTGTAAGGTCGAAAAGCCGTGGCGGAGTTTCCTTGCCTTTCTTCTTACTAACCGAAGTCACAGTTAGAGGAAAATCCTTAATGCTCTCGACAATTTCACTTGCCGATGCTTCGGTCTTGAATTTTCCCTTAGTGGAGTTGAAAATTGTATCGCGATATTTTGTCTTTATTTCCCAATAGTCTTCTGGAACAAAATTCTCTATTTCACGCTGCCGGCTCACTATCAAAGCGAGAGTTGGGGTTTGAACCCTTCCTATCGACAACACATTGCGTGAAGCCGAGTCGCGATACTTGAGCGTGTAGAGGCGTGTTGCGTTCATGCCCAAAATCCAGTCACCTATAGCTCGTGAAAGGCCGGCATAATACAGATTGTCGAAATTGGCTGAGTCTTGCAGTTGTTGAAATCCCTCTTTAATGCTCTCGTCGGTGAGTGATGAAATCCACAATCGCTTCACTGGTTTGTCACAGCGTGCTTTTTGATAGACCCATCGCTGAATTAGCTCTCCTTCCTGACCGGCATCACCGCAGTTTATCACCTCGTCGGCACTGGCAATAAGCGTCTCGATTACCTTAAATTGTTTCTTTATGCCTTCGTCGTCGATTAGTTTTATGCCAAAGCGTTGAGGAATCATTGGCAGCGAAGCGAGGCTCCACCGTTTCCATAGGTCGGTGTAGTCGTTTGGCTCTTTAAGACAACATAGGTGACCGAAAGTCCAGGTCACTTGATAACCGTTGCCTTCATAAAAGCCTTCACGACGGCTATTGGCACCAATCAATCGAGCGATGTCCCTTGCCACACTGGGTTTCTCAGTCACGCAAACTTTCATTCGCCAAGTTTTAGATGTTTAGCTTCGTTCCACAGTTCATCCATCTGCTCCAGTGTCATCTCGTTGAGCCTCTTGCCCTGTGCCTTGGCCTGCGATTCAATATAGTTGAAGCGCGCGATGAACTTCAAGTTGGTTTTTTCGAGGGCGTTATCGGGTCTTACATTATATAGTCTCGCGGCATTTACCAGCGAGAAGAAAAGATCTCCAAACTCCTTTTCGATATTTTCTTCATTGCCGGCTTGTATCTCGGCTTCAACCTCATGGAATTCTTCCTTTACTTTGGCCCACACGTCTTCTTTCTTTTCCCAGTCAAAGCCAACGTTGGCTGCTTTTTCCTGTACTCTCTCGGCCTTGATAAGTGCCGGCAGGGTGGAAGGCACACCGCTAAGAATGGTCTTGTTGCCATCTTTTTCCTTCATCTTGATGATTTCCCAATTCTCGAGCACTTCTTTGGCACTGTTCACTTTCTCGTCTCCATAGATGTGAGGGTGACGGTAAATGAGCTTGTGGCGCAGTGCGTCACACACCTCGGCGATGTCGTAGTCGCCCGTTTCCTCACCAATCCTGGCATAGAGCAAGACATGCAACAGCACGTCGCCAAGCTCTTTCTTGATGGCATTCTTGTCGTCATCAATCAATGCCTCGGCAAGCTCCATGGTCTCTTCTATTGTGTTGGGTCTTAGGCTTTCATTGGTCTGTACCGAGTCCCAAGGACATTGCTCACGCAAGGTGTCGATGACATCGAGCAGCTTGCCGATGGCTTCAAGTTTCTGTTCTTTGTTATTTTTTTTCTTCATATTTTTTCTTTCCACGATTTAAGAAATCAAGGAATCCGTTAATGTCTTCTTTATAAACGAATGGTCCCGACATGAGTTGCCCGTTCTTGTCAAGTACTACATAGTAGGGTTGTGAGTTGGAATTGAATTTCACCTCTTGCAGGTAGCTCCACTTATCGCCAACGGTCTTTAGAGTCTTCTTCTTTCCATCACGTTCAACAGTAATGGGCTTTGCGAGCTTGGTCTTGTCGTCAACCATGAGTCTGATGTGCACGAAGTTGTCTTGAAGGTTTCTCTTCACGTCGTCAACATCCATCACTGCAGTTTCCATCTTGCGGCAATTAACGCAGCCATAGCCCGAAAATTCCAAGAAGATGGGCTTGCCGTTTTGGTTGGCGAATGCGATGCCCTTCTCAAAGTCGTCCCATTCCTGCAGCTGCTCGGGATTGGTGGTATAGTCTTGTGTGTACAACGGTGGCACAAAAGCACTGGTAACACGCAGTGGAGCTCCCCACAATCCCGGGAGAAGATAAGCTGTAAAGGCAAGGGATATTAAACCGAGAATGAGCCGTACAACACCAATGGGTTTCTTGTCGCCATCGCCCTTAAGCCAAAGCTTGCCAATCAGATATAGGCCAAGCAGCAAGAAAATCGCTATCCACAGCGCCAGGAATGTCTCGCGGTCAAGAATGTGCCAGCCATAGGCTAAGTCGGCAACCGAAAGGAATTTTAGCGACAGGGCCAATTCAAGAAAACCAAGAACGACTTTTACCGTATTGAGCCAGCTGCCCGACTTGGGTAATTTCTTGAGAACAGAGGGGAATAGTGCAAACAAGGAGAATGGAATGGCAAGAGCCAGCGCAAAGCCAAACATGCCCAGCACTGGAGCCATGAGGCTGCCACTGCTTGCTGTCTCTACCAGCAGGGTGCCAATAATAGGTCCTGTACAAGAAAATGACACAATCACGAGAGTGAATGCCATGAAGAAGATGCTCAACAAGCCAGTGGTTTTTTCGGCACGGCTATCCATCTTGCTCGACCATGAATCAGGGAGCTTGATTTCAAATGCTCCTAAGAATGAGATTGCAAAGAGCAAAAGCATCAGGAAGAAGATTATATTGCACACCGCATTAGTTGCAAGGGCGTTAAGCCCATTGGCACCAAAGATGGCGGTTACAAGCACTCCAAGTAGGACATAGATTACTATGATTGAAAGCCCGTAGGTAATGGCGCTTGATATAGACTTGGTCTTGCTGTTGCCTTTCTTGAGGAAGAAGCTCACGGTGAGAGGAATGATTGGCCACACGCATGGCGTGAGAAGTGCCAGCAGTCCACCCAGGAAGCAAGCCCAGAACAGGAACCACAGGGAATTGCTGCTGCCCTCGGTGCCCTCGGCTGCTTTGTCGGTGAATGCCACGGGAGCCCATAAGTCGCTTGCCTGCATGGAGGCAAGTGAGTCTTGTGCTGTCGTCAAGGTGGCATTCACAGTGTCGGCGAGTTCAATATCTTCGGTTTTTGTTTCGGCTGTTTCTTCATCCTCTTTGTCGCTCTCGTCTTGAACTTCCTTGGTTTCAACATTCCCATCAAAGGCAAAAGACTCTCTTGTAGGAGCTGTACACGTTTCACCGCTACAACTCATGAAATTAATGTCACCATCGATTTTATATTTTTGAGCGGTGGTAGTAAACTTCTGAGTCAAAGACACATTTCCTTCCCACTGCCTCACTTTCATGCCAAACGCTTCGTCGTCAATGGTTTGAGGTGCTTTGCTTGGCTTAAGCCCGCCCACGAGTTTTACCCCTTCAAGCTTGTTCCAGTCAATGCTTAGAGGTACAGGGCCATCGGCGGGACTGTCGTAGGAGTACATGTGCCACCCTTTATCGATGGTGGCGGTAAATGTGATTACACCATTTTTGTCATCGGTCATTTTCACGCTCTTGCTCCATTTCACGGGGTTGAGTATTTGGGCTTGTGCCGAAAGGGTGCACAAAACCAATAATAGGAGCACGTTAAGAAGTCTGTTGGTTTTCATATGTATATTGATTAATGTTTTCAAGATGCAAAGTTAAGCACACATTTTTTTTAATGCAATTTTATAACTCTAAAAAAAACCTAACATAATGTTATTATATGAAATTTATTTCTACCTTTGTGGCTTAAAACATAGTTGAACGCATGATAAAGAGTATTATTAACCCCGATTCGCTTAAAAAGTTCATGGCTCTTGTCGCAGGTGTGAACCGCATTGTCATCACTTGCCACAAGAAGGCCGACGGCGATGCTATAGGCTCGTCGCTGGGCATGTACCAGTTGCTGCGAAACATGGGGAAAAATGCCATTGTCATCATTCCCGACCAGCTGGCCGATTCATTGACATTTGTAGCAAAGGGTATGGATTACGTGACCTTTTCATTAAATGAGGTGAAAGCTACAAATATCATTCGCAATACTCAGCTTATTTTGTCGCTTGACTATAACACCTTTGGGCGAGTAGGCTGCATGCAGCCTTGGCTTGAGGAAAGCAAGGTGCCCAAAGTGCTGATTGACCATCATCTTGACCCGTCGCCCGACTTTGACGTGGTGATGTCGCACCCCATGATTTCATCGACCAGCGAGCTGGTTTATCGCATTGCTATGGAAGCCGGATGGCTCAAGTTTGTCGATAAGCGAGTGGCATCATCAATCTTTGTGGGCATCATGACCGACACAGGTAATTTTGCATTCAGCTCGTCTTACCCCGAAGTTTATGAAGTGATGGGACAACTATTGACTTATGGCATTGACAAGCCTTATCTTTACAAGCAGGCAATGGACACTGTGCCCCTGAATAGCCTGTTGTTGCAGAGCTATGCGCTTCTCAACAAGATGACGATTATTGATGACGCCTTTGCTTTAATTGTTCTTGACAAGAACGATTTGGAACAGTATAATTACAAGACCGGCGACACCGAGCGTCTTGTTAACAGGCCATTGTCGGTGAAAGGAGTTTATTGGTCTACCTTCATGCGTGAGGACAGTAAATATATAAAAGTGTCGATGCGCAGTGAAGGTGATTTCCCGGTCAATACTCTTTGTGCTAAATACTTTGGTGGCGGTGGTCACAAGAATGCTGCTGCCGGCGAATTCAATGGCTCTATTCAAGATGCTGTTGAACTTTATTACAAAATAGTAGAACAAGTAAAAAATGATATAAACAACTGAATATGAATATTACAAAAACATCATTAATTCTTATAGCACTGGCTTTGTTTATTGGCATGACCTCATGCAAGGATAACGAGAGTTATGCCGACTTGCTTAACAAGGAACGTCAGGCAACTAATGCTTATTTGGCAACTTGCAGGGTAGTCAATGAAATCCCAAGTGATACAGTTTTTGAAACGGGAGAAGATGCTCCTTTCTATCGAATTGATCCCGAAGGAAACGTGTACATGCAGGTGATTAAGGCTACTAACAGAAAAACCGATAAGGCAAATCCATCGGAGAAGATATTCTTCCGCTATATGCGTTACAATCTTATTTATTGGCATTCTTACGGTGTCATGATTGGCGAGGGTAATGAAAACGACATGAAGTTTGCTTCTACCTATTTCTTATATGGCAATTTCTCATTGACCACTTCGTCGCAATGGGGTTATGGCATACAATTGCCATTGAGTCTTATAGGAGTAGAAAGTGAGGTGAACCTGATCATTAAATCGCAGTTTGGCACCATGAACGAGATTTCGGGTGTGCAGCCTTATCTCTATCATGTTCGCTATTTCAGAAATCAAATATAACAATTAAAAAATATAATTATGTCACTGATAAAATCTATTTCAGGTATTCGTGGCACAATAGGCGGCAAGGCTGGTGACGGACTGTCGCCTCTTGATATAGTAAAGTTTACTACTGCCTATGCCACTTTCATCAGACGAAATTCCAAGTCGACATCCAATGTGATTGTCGTGGGGCGTGATGCACGTCTCTCGGGAAGGATGGTTCTAAATATTGTTGTTGGCACTCTCACAGGAATGGGATTTGACGTGGTTAACATAGGTCTTGCCACAACACCCACAACCGAGCTTGCTGTAGTAGGAGAGAAGGCATGTGGCGGAATCATTATTACAGCGTCGCACAATCCCAAGCAGTGGAATGCACTCAAGCTGCTCAACGAGAATGGAGAGTTTCTTGACGATGCCCAGGGCAAGGAAGTGCTTCGCATTGCCGAGGCCGAGGACTTTGACTATGCAACAGTCGACAATCTGGGCCGAGAGCAGAAAAACTATACTTATTTGCGCCGTCACATTGATGCCGTCAAGGCTCTGAAACTCGTTGATGTAGAGGCTATAAAGAATGCTAATTTCACTGTGGCTGTCGATGCCGTTAACTCGGTTGGCGGTGTGGCAATTCCCAAATTGTTGCAGGAACTTGGCGTGAAGACCGAGAATATCGTGAAGCTTTTTTGCGACCCGACAGGAAACTTCGGTCACACTCCAGAACCAATCCCTGAGAACTTGACTGCAATACAAGACTTCATGCGCCAGGGCAAGGCCGATGTGGGGTTTGTGGTAGACCCCGATGTTGACCGTCTTGCTATTGTTATGGAAAATGGCGAGTTTTTCGTTGAGGAATATACACTTGTAGCTGTTGCCGACTATGTGCTCAGTCACACTCCAGGCGCTACTGTTTCCAACCTGTCATCGTCGCGAGCCCTTCGTGATGTGACCAATGCTCACCATTGCACCTACACTGCCGCAGCGGTGGGTGAGGTAAATGTCACTACCGAAATGCGACGCACCGGTGCGGTGATTGGCGGTGAGGGCAATGGTGGAGTAATCTATCCTGAGTTACACTATGGACGTGATGCTCTCGTGGGTGTGGCATTATTCCTTACCTTGCTTGCCAAGAGTGGTAAAAAGGTGAGTGAGCTAAAGGCTACTTATCCACAATATTATATCGCAAAGACAAAGCTTCAGCTCACACCTGAAATGGATGTCGATAAAATATTGAAGTCGGTAGAGGAGCACTATAAGAATGAGAATCTCACCACCATCGACGGCGTGAAGATTGACTTTGAGGATGGTTGGGCTCACTTGCGCAAGAGCAACACCGAGCCCATAATTCGCATTTACAGTGAAGCTCACACAATGGAAAAGGCTCAACAGCTTGGTGAAGATGTAAAGAAAATAGTTGAGTCGTTGATTTAGGCATAATAATTGTAACATAATCAGGTCGGAAAACTCATGTTCTCCGACCTGATTTTATTGTATTGACAGATTTCATTCTCGCTGACGCACTGCTTCAAAAAGCAGTATTGCAGCACTTACCGACACGTTTAGAGAGTCGAGAGCGCCTTTCATGGGGATGCGAATGTGAGCGTCGGCAGCTTCTCGCCAGGCATTGGTGAGACCGGTAGCCTCGGTCCCCATTACAATGGCAGTGCCTTGACGCATGTCGGTGTTGTAGTATAGCTCGCTGTCTTGAAGTTGAGCTGTTAATATCGTGATATTGTTTGTCTTTAAGAATTCAATGCATTCATCGCTGGAACATGCCACGCATGGCACAGTGAATATTGCGCCAATGGAACTGCGTATCAGGTTTGGGTTGTATAGGTCGGTCAACGGATCACACACTATCACGGCAGTGGCTTGTGCTGCATCGGCACTGCGCAGCACTGCGCCAATGTTGCCAGGTTTCTCAACACCTTCAAGCACGATGATGAGCGGATTCTCCCCAAGTTTCAATTCATTGAGAGTGAGTTGGTGGCCTTGAACAATCGCTATCACTCCCTCGGTCGAGCCACGATAGGCAATTTTGTCATACACCTCTTGGCTAACTTCAATCAATTGAGCATCATTGGTCGACAGCTTGTCAATGTTGAATAAGGCAGGGCAGTAAAAAATAGTTTTGGGCTTTAACCCTGCGTCAATGCAGTGCCCCAGTTCCCTTGCTCCTTCAACGACAATAAGCCCTTCTTTGCGTCGCAACTGGGATTTTTGTTGCAGTGCAAGCAGGTGTTTTACTTTGGGGTTTTGAGTGCTTGAAATCAGTAGTTTTGTCATTGTGTGTTATTTTTTTACAAAAGTAATAATTTTTATTGTCAAAAAGTAGCCTATTACCAAAAATAGTGTAACTTTGCCCAGTAATAAACTAAAAATAAATCCAAAAATAATTACGTCATGAAAAAGTTTTTAAAGTTATCGATTTTTTTGATTTGTGGCATCTTTGTAAGTATGTCACTTGTTTCATGTGGTGATGATGAACCAATAATTTCAAGTGATATTACAAAAGCCGAATTAACTGCACCAATGCTTCTATTTGAGCAACCTGTGGGCGAGATTTCTCTAATAACAACAAGAGGCTTCTCTTTTTGGACCTTCACCGACCAAAAGGCTGCCTTTGGCACTTTGTCCTATGTTAACAATCGAGCAGTGTTGAAGTGCTCGGAGCTTTATGACAATTGGGCAATTAATGAAGGTGGCAAACTGGTTTTGGGAAGTGTTACCCACAATGTAAAGAGAGTTAATATACTTGGCGTGAAGGCCTACACTATTGATCTCACTGCTTTTATCCCCTCAAACATGAGTGTCCAAAACTTCAACTTGGAGCAGGCGTTTCATGAGCTCGAACTTAACAAGTCGAAATTGTGGAATGGTCTTGAACAAGCCAAAAAAAATGGTCAAATATATGTTGACGAGATTTAGATAACTCATTGACAACTTAGCAATATGGGAGGTGCCGCTATTTAATTGAGTAGTGGCGCCTTTGTTTTGCATTTGCCTTTAACTCTTTAAGATATAAAATATTATAAAAAATGTAATTTTGTTTCATAATTCAAGTTGTAATTTATACCTTTGCAACTCAATGCGTAATAAAACGAGTAATGAAGAGTAAAAGAATACCACTAAATTCTATGGCTTTTTGGGCATTATTGCTATGCTCAATTTTGTGTCATGGACTTGCAATGGCGGCAGGTTCTTCCATGGGGCTTCCCTCAAGCGCACCTACAAGCACGCCAGCCAATGCTCCCGCAATATATAGTGCCGCGCTCGACAATCCAGCTTTCCCAAAGGATACTGTAGACGCTCAGCTTAGTAAGCTCAGTGCCGATGCATGGTTTATGATTGATGCCGCCACCGGACGCGTGCTTAGCAGCAAGAATCCTGACAAGAAGCTTTATCCGGCAAGTATGACAAAAATGATGACATGCATTCTTGCTTGCGAGAGTGGTAGGCTCAGCGAGATTGTTACTATTAGCTCAAAGGCTGCGGCAACCGAATATGGCCATGTGAGGAAAGGAGAAAAATATGTGCTCCGTGACCTGCTGTATCGTGTTATGCTTCCCAGTGATAATGGAGCGGCTGCAGCGGTAGGAGAGTTCTTGTCTAACGATAGCGTGTCGTTTGCTTCGATGATGAATAAGAAAGCGAAATCTTTGGGCATGAAGCACACCAATTTTGTCAATGCCCATGGCCTGCCCGATGACAACCATTACACGACAGCCCGCGACATGATGAAGCTGGTGAAATACTGCATGCGCAATAAGGATTTTGCTGAGATTGTTTCTAATCCTACTCGTGATATCTTTACCACTTCGGGAAAGGAAATCCATCTCAAGAATACCAATAAACTCTTTGGTCGATATGATGGATGCATTGGAGTGAAGACCGGCACAACACGCGCTGCAGGTGGATGCCTGGCTTCGGCAGTGGTGAGAGATGGAATAAAGATTTATCTGGTAATTATGAAATGCCAGCCGGCCCGCGAACGCACCGACGAGTCGATTGTCTTATATGACAAAGGCTTTGAGATGATGAAGTTCTTTAGTCGTAACAGGCATGGCTATCACAAAAATAGCAAGCAGAAGCGTCAAGAGGTGCCTCGCCCAAAAGTTAATGACGACCATAATAACGTGATTAATCAGGAGATTCCTCCTCGCAGGAGGTGATGCCAATCAATAGTCTAAGGAAAAAACAAGAGGTGACATGCCACTTAGTGATGTCACCTCTTGTTTTTTTGTGCATGTATAATCAGAACTGGGGCACAGGCTCAACCAAGCGGCTGGCTTTGCCACTGCTTTGTTTCTTTGCAGGCTGTTTCTTCTTGGTTGTCGTGGCTTTTGACTTTGGTTTGCTTTTGGTTTTTTGCTTAGTCTCTGATGCTTTGCTTGTGCGTTTAGCCGTCGATTTGGTTGTCTTTGATTTTTGTTTTGTGGTCTTCTTCTTGGCAGGCTCTTTAACTTTGGTCTTGCTTGCTTTCTCAACATATTCTGTTGCCTGCTTTTGGGCATTTTGGTCAACATTCACATCCGATGTGCATTTACGCTCGATCACGACCAAACCGAGAAGGATGACAATTAGTATTACAATAGCCCAAGCACCCATGCGTTCCTGTTTCGACATGGAGAATATTTTTCCTATTTTGCTCATGATAGTGTCTGTTATTGAGTAATGTGCAAATTTACTCAAAGTTGTCAACTTTTTCAAAGATTTCAAGTGTATTATAAGAAAAAAGTGATATCAAATAGGTTGAATGGAAAAAATAATTACCGATGTAAGTAGTAATTGTAATTTTTTATTTAACTTTACACGATTTTTTACGTGCCTTATTAATGAAAAAGATAATTAGAAGCATACCAATAGGATTGTTATCAGTATTATCAACGTTGCTGGTAACTTATGTTTTGCTGTCACCTCCTTCAATGGTGTCAAGTGGCTGGCTGGCTTGGTTGCATTTTCCTCATGCCGATAAATTAGAACATTTTGTATTGTTCTTTATTCTGAGTTTTTCTTATCTGTTTGATTACGTCAAGTATCGTAATCCTCATCACACCACGGTCAACAAGGAGCTGGCATTTACAGTGCTGGCGGCTTCTATTGGATTGCTTAGCGAAACGGCACAATTGGTTATGGGCTTGGGAAGAACATTTGAGGTGCTCGATATCGTTGCCGATACGGTAGGCGCGTTTGTGGCATTTGCTTACATGCATTGGCGTGGAGGTCATGTCTTACGCAAGTATTATCTTAGTCACAAGAGGCGCAGGCACCATCGCCATCATCATTGATGGCCTTAGAACGGATAGCCTATTGCGATGTGAAATGCCAGTCCGTCCTTGAATTTTGGAATGTTGAAATATCCACTTTTTCCAGTGTCGTAGGGGGCATGGAGGGCAATGCCGAGGTCGGCTCGTAGGACTATCATGCTCATGTCAAACCTAATGCCAAGTCCGGTGTTCAATGCAAGCTCCTTAAAGAAATTTTTCATTTTAAGCACACCGCCTTCGCGCAGGTCATCATCCTTTAACAGCCACACGTTGCCGGCATCAACAAACACCGCACCTTTAAAGTAGCCTATTATTGGGAAGCGATATTCCAAGTTGGTCTCAAATTTGAAAGTTCCTGTTTGGTCAAAAAATGAAAGAACCGATTTTTCATTGGTGTGATAACTGCCAGGACCTACCGAACGCACCGAGAAGCCACGCAATGAATTGGAACCTCCAATGTAGAATTGTTCCATGTAGGGAACCTCGTCTAAATTCCCGTAGGCATGTGCCGCCCCAATGAACAGCCTTCCCACAAGCTTGTGTTCACCAAATAGCTGTCGTGTCCACACAAGTTGGGTCTGGGCTTTTATGAATTGTGAGAAGTAGGTGTTCATGATATGCATTTCACCTTTCTTTACTCCAAAAGCTCTCCAAATACAGTAAGCTATGTTGCCGGCTTCGGTTGCCGAGATGGTCCAAGTGATATTGTTGCGTCCAAAACTCCGGTCAAGTGTGTAGGTGTAGTTCATTTGTGGAATGAATACATCTTGGAAACTGCGCTCAATGGCAGGGTTGCTATAGTAGGCCGAATCAAAAGCATCGGTGGTGCTCAGGAGGTTGGAATAAGTGATTTTTAGAGGAGTGAAGCGGTGTTGAGAATATTTGCGAGAATGCCATTCCCAGGTCATCTCGGCACTTATTCGTGCCATCTTGAAGAAGTTGGGACGATTCATGAACTCACCTCCCAACGAGAAACGGGTCCAGTTGGTATATCGGCGTGCGCGGTCAATGAATCGAGGTGCAAGCAGTCGAGGGAATGCCAGGCCTAAGTTCAAACCAATGTCATAGCTGTTAAAGTCTGAATTTTTATAGGCATTGCCTTTGCCCGTTTGCCATTCATAAGAAGCATTAAGGTCGGCACTGAGCTGCTCGGCTCCACCAAAGATGTTCTTGTGCTTGATGCCAAGGCCGAGACCTGGGCCAATGAAACTGTTGCTCTTGGTGGTTCCTTTTGCCTCCACCATTACTTCGATAGGCTTGTCAAGGGTACAATCAATATTGAGGTCGATGATATTTTCTCCGTTCTCGTCAAATATCGAGTCGCGAGGAATGGCTTGCATACTGACATTGCTGAAAATGCCGGTTCGGGAAAGATACATCTGAATTATATCCATGTTTCCCACACGGAAAGGCCGGCCCTTGCGCCATCTTATGCAAGAGGGGATTAGCTTGTTGTCGAGGTTGATAGGCTGTTTTTTTATCATTATGCAGTTGCGGGCAACTACAGTGTCGGGAACACCTTGTCCTGTATAATTCTCCACTCTTACTGTAACATCGCCTGCCATAAAACACACCGATGCCTGGTTGGGCACGTTGGCGGCTTTTACCATTTGCATGTTGATAATTCCTTTTTGGGTTACACTATCGGCAAGATACTCGATATACTCAGGCCTGAAGAAATAGTAACCACGGTTTCGAAGCTCATTGGCAATGTTGATTCTAACCGCATTCAGCGAATCGGCGCAATAGCGGTTCCCGGTTTTGAAATATTTGTTCTTCATCGCCACCGAGTCGATGACGTGGTTGACAGGGGAGTTGTCTTCAAGATAGGTTATGGTTCCCAGCTTGTAAGGAGCCTTGACATCAACCTCGTAGGTAATCTTGGCTTTCTTGTTGTTTTTCTTGTCGTAATTGAGCGTATAGCTTGATTGCGAGTCGAAATAGCCGTTGTCATGAAGTAACTCGTTTATCATGTTAACGCGTGTCTGTGGCCGAACACGGCTAATAAGAACCGGCTTTGCAACGAGTTTCTTGTACAACCACCCCTTGAGACCTTTGGCATTCTCGTCCCAGTGATTATACACCCACAATCCTATTGGGAAGGGGGTGCGATAGTAGGGAGAATACAGTGGGTTGTTAGGCTTGACATTAATAACCGAGAATATTTTGTCTTTTACATCACTGTCAATCTTGGTGCTGTCGAGATTGTTGTACTGAACTTTCTTCACGCCAGTATATAACACCTCACCCTCGGCAAGACGGCTTGTCGTGGAGCAAGATGTCATCATCGCTACTATAGCAATGAAAATGAATGCTGATATATGTATTCTTTTTGTCATGTACTTTTATCGGTTGCTCTATTGTGAAGTGTTGTCGGTTGGCTGTTCTTGAGGGATTGACAAGGGCTTTGGCTCAAGCTTGGGCTTCTTCTTGAGCCACTTGAAGAGGTCACCAAGAGTCCCCACTTTGTGCTTCATTACAAAGCTGATGCCAGTAACGGTGATTTCACCTTCAAGCACGCTCTCAATACCTTTGTGACGGAACAGTCGCAAGTAGCGAGTGCCCGATGGATTTAGCAGATATTCAACCGAGATGTCATTGATGAGATTCTGTGAGAAGTTTTGCTCACTTGATGCCTCGGTAGAGTATTCACCGCCCACGGCAATCTTGAAGCGATCGTCAAAGAGCGACTTCGACAGTCGATAGCTGTAGCTGGTTTCGGTGCGACCGCCATGCTCGTAATTGCCTTCAAATTGATTGATGCCAAACGACACGTCAATACCCTTGAGATTATTGGCGGCCCAACTGTTGATTTGTGATTGGAGGAAGGAGAACAAAGCTCCCGAACCTGTAATGTCGCCGGTAGTCTTGCTGCCTGAGTAGGAATTATACAGCAACAGATTGATGGCTGCCTGTGAGCGTTGATTGTCGGTAAGGGTTTGAAGCTCACTTTCTATGGAGGCATCATTCTTTGCTTCAAGATCAAATTTCAAGTCGATGTTACTCAAGGTGTTGTTGAGCTTGGTTAAAATGTCGAAGTCAACAAGCCGAGAGCCATTCCCGTCCTCGTTGGCAACACTGGTGCGCACTCTGTTGATGGCTTGCAGGTTAAGTTGAGGATTCATCATGTCTCCGTTCCAGCTAATGCTGCTGCCTTCTTTGATATTAAACACCTTTTGGCTGATTACAGGTGGCGTATATCTTAATGTTCCGTTGCTGATGACATAGGTGCCATTGAGATTGTCCTTTCCGGCAAAGTCTATGCTGTATCTCAGCTTGCCGGAGCCGTCAATGTTGACGCGGTCTTTGCCTTCGGGCTGCAGGAATGCATTGATTTTGGCTCCCTTTTCAACATCGAGATTGATGAGCATGTTCAGTGCCGATGAGGCTGAGCTGCCACCTGTGATGATTGCTGTTGAATCATTGCTCATCACTTCCTCATAAGGATTGATAAATGTCACCATGCCCTTAGTGGCACTGCTTGAGGTTAGAGAGTTTATCTCATCTTGCATTACATAAGTAATGTCGGAGCCTGGCAGCAGTTTTGCATCGGCATTGATAACGGTGAGGTTGTGGCTCATTCTCATGTCGCCGTCAATGTCGATAAATCCCTTCCCAAAAATCTCGGAATAAGGTTTCTGTTCGCTGCCAAAGAATTGAATGTCCTTGCCCTTTACAGCCAAATCCATCTCTATGTTTTCAAGTGAGCGGAAATCGACATTGCCGTTGATAGTTGCCGCTTTATTATTGAGGCCATAAATCTTGAAGTCTTTAAATGCTATGGTGTTGTTGTTTACATTGATGGGCTCTTCGCTCAAGCGTAGGGAACTGCCATAGCGAGGCAGGGTTACAAAGGCTGAGTCTCCTATTAGTTTGCCATTGACAATGGGATTATCCATGCTTCCGTCAACAATCATTTCACCGTTGGCATAGCCTCTCAGCCAAACTCTGTGCCCGGGGATGAATGCCGAAACCTTGCTTAGCGGGAATCGGTCAAGTTTAAGATTTAAGTTGAGCGGACTTGCTGCCGTGCTGTCATTGAGGGCACCATAAGCGATTGCTACATTGGAGCCGTCAATGTCGAGATTGGCAGTTATGTTGGTTGCCGACGTCGACGGGTCAAGAGTGAGGTTGGTCCTCATTTTGAGGTTGCCTTGTGGAATGCTGTTATAGGTGAAATGTGATAAGGCTATGTCTCCGTCACCTTCAAGGTTGTGTCCATCGTAGGAGAGCGTCATGTCGGCATCGAGAACACCACTCATCGATGCAAGTGACGGCACCATGTTGGTCCATTCCTCGATGCGCAGGTTGTCGATGTCAACGAGTATGTTTTGCTTACCGACCTCACGCACCGGGTCGGTGAGCAGCGCAACACGGCTGGAATCGCTTTCCAGCTTGAGGTCGGCCTCTAAGCGCTTGTCGCCAAAGTCGAGTCTTACGTAGTTAGAGTCATTGATGTCCCACTGGCGGTAGGCAATGATGGGGTGTTTCTGAAGGAAGTTCATGTCAATGATAGAATCTTGAATATTGGCATTTACACCCATTAGATAGCCCGTTTCATGCTTGATGTTTTTTTGATGAAGTGTAAGGTTTACTTCCGAGCCCTTGGTGTAACCTTCCACATTAACTTGAGCCATCTCGTCCCATGTGCCCTTGCGGTTGCCCATGTACCCGTTAAAACCAATAAGGCTGTCTTGTTGAGCTATGTTTAACGACAAGGTGTCGATGGCATTATTGCCCACACTTAGCGATTGGGCATAGACATGGCCCGTCAGTGTGCTGTCATTCTTGATGTTGGCCTTCACGTCACGGAAGTCGATGTCGTAACGTCCCAAATAACGCTGGATTATACCGTTGGCACCCATGTCCATTTCTAAGTCAAACTGAGGCAGGGCATCACACACCTCGTTGGCATCAAGATTGATTTTCTTGTATTGGCGCTCCGCTATCGACATGCAGTTGTTGATTTTCTTCATGAAATTGTCAATGCTGTGAGGCGCGGCAAAGTTTATGTAGTTGCTCTCGTCATTATAATAAGCCGAGATGGAATTGTTGGTAGTGTTCAACCTAACGTTGGTCTGGTCCGAGAAAATCTGTTCACCATTCAAGTTCCAGTTAAGGTCGGTAAGCTCTACATTGGCATTATATATCTTTTCCTTGATGTTGAAATCTCCTTGCAGGCTTATGTTGCCTTGACCGTCGCAAGGAAAATCAATGAGCTTTAATGCTTTGAGATCGAGGTCGCGCACGTTGCCCTGCAGGTCAACGGTGTAGACGTCGCCGTTGATTGAACCGTTGAGGTCGGCATAGACGTCACAATTGGGATTGCTCGAATTGATGTGTCCGCTAAAGCGGTTGCCGTCGAGCGACACGTTGCCTTTAAGGTCTTTAAATACCTGGTTGTTATATTCTACCGAAGCCAGGTCAACATCGGCATCGATCCAAGTCTTGCGGTTGAGGAAGTCAAAGTTTTCACCCTTGGCTTTTACTTTGGCGGTAACCTTTCCTACTCCAAGAGTAGGTGCAAACTCATTGACTGGGAAATTGTTGAGGGTGGCATCGATATCATATTTGTCACGACTCATGTCATAGCTGCCCTTGGCTGCAAGGTTGCCGCGGTTACTGGCATTAATCTTTGCATCGAAGTTGTTGCCGTTGAGCTTCACATCACCGTCGAGGTTGCGATATCGGTTGCCGGCAAAGGTGATGTCCTGAATGTGCACTTGTGCGTCCACGGCAGTGTTCTTGCCCAGGAAATCAAAGCCATGACCACTGCCTTTTACATGCCCGGTAACATTCCTGATGTCGACTTTTGGAACAATTTTCTTCACTGGCAGGGAATTGGCCTTGGCATCAACGGTGTAGCTGTTGCTGTTCATGTTGAAACTGCCTTTCCCCACAAGGCTGCCACCCGACTTGAGGCGCATGTCAATGTCGCCTGAAACCTGGTTGGGGCTATACTTTACATTGCCTTTAGCCTTCATGGGCAGGATGTTGACTTGTTTTTGGACATCCTTGCTCAAGAATTCTTTTTTAGCGAAGTCGGCATTGTCGATGTTGGCATCGAAGTTCAGGTTGGCTTGCAGCTTCTTGGGCTGGGTGAGATTCTTGATGTTACCGTCAACCTTGGCGTTGACATGCCCTGGAATGTTGATGTGACCGTTCTTGATGTTCAGGTCGCGGGTGTCGCCCTCAAGGGTGCCTTTCACCTTTACTGGTTTCTTGCCGGGGATGAATTTTGTGGCGCTCCCCAGCGCGGGAACCGCGTTGCCTATCTCTTGCAGGTCAACATTGGCTTCGGTCTTGACTTTCATGCTGCCCGCGTGGGTGTCGTTGAGCATGCTCAAGTCCATCTTTCCGTCAAGAGCCACCTCGCTGTTGCGTGTCTTGACCTTGAAGTCATTGAGCTGAATGTCTTGACTGTTTACCATGGCAGTGCCGTGGGCATCCTTGATTTCAAGGCCGCCTCGCTCGCGCGCTTTAAGGCTCTGGAGAGGAACTTTTACTATGCTTCCTCGATTGTAGAAGTCCTTGACAGCAAAGTCTACATCGCTCACTTCAAGATAGTTGTTGTCGAGTCCCTTGCCAGGCTTTGCTCCATCCTTGGCATAGATGGCATGACCGCCCGTGAGACGCACGCTGTCGCCCTTGACAGTCCAGGGAATCGTGTCGGCCCATGGGTCATATACTTCGGGTGGCAATGGATGGTCTTTGTTATATTTTTGGGCCTGTGCCGGGCTGGGGTAGATGTACTTGCAATCGAGCGAGTCCACACCCAGATATTTAGCGTCAACGCTGTGGGCACCGGTATCAACAATGCCGTCATTAAGTTCGGCACGGGCCAGGTGGGTCGTCATCTTCTTGATAGTAGGCTCCATTTCCATTGTGTAGTCCACGTCGTTGAGGACAAGATGCTTTGCCTGAATTTGCCAGGGGGCCGACCGCGTGGAGTCGGGCTCGTCAATTTTCTTGTAGGGGAACATCGACAGGTGAACTTTCCCTCCCGTCAGCTCGCCGTCAAGAACATTAATCTTGTTGTTTTCAAGGTCGATATCGGTGCCGGTGAGACGGCAGTGGTGCACGTCGGCACTCAGCACCATCGAGGAGTCTTTGCTGGTGAGGCGATATTTGCCATCGGTAAGCTCTGCTCCATCTATTTCAAAACGTTTGTCAAAGAGGGGCTTGACGGCAACATTGGCGGTGAAGTTCTTGGCAACAATCATGGTGTCGCCATTCTCATCGAGCAGCTGCATGTCGTCAAGGCTCAAGTCAAGAGGGAATTTTATCAGAATCTTACCAATTTGAAGATCCATACCGGTCTTTTCCTTTACATAGTGGCACGCGATGTCCTTGGCCTTGTTTTGTACCCAAGGTATGTATAGGGCGAGTGGCAGCGCAATGATTAGTAAAATCACGATGCCAAGAGTCCACGACGCTATCTTGCCAATTCTATGTAATGTCTTCTTGCTCAAATTATAGGATGCTGATAATCTGAAATTTATCACCTCAAGACGCCTGTGGTCTTGATGTGGATTTGCATTAAACCTACAAATTTAAACAAAAAGTTTGAATTTATGGCAAAAAAGTTAACGAATTAGTTTGGTTGTCTTTAAGTTTTCTTTTTAGGATTTCCCGCTGCCGAGGCACTGTGCGTCTTCGACACTGGTAGTATCTACAAACAAAGGAACCAAGTAGAAACCAAGCGAACAAAAATATTTTTTTGGTTGTTTTGGTTACTATTTTGTTGTCTTGGTTTGAAAGATTGAGGGCGAGTGGGAAGCCTTGAAAAGGTGTTAGAGGAAACAGGGCGTGGGCGGTGTGTGTGAGCTCAAGATGCGCCATGGTTTAGGATAGAGGTTGTTGGCTCGATTGCCTAAGTTGTTGACAAAGCCAATGACGTTGTTCCTGTAAGTTACCAGAACATATCCACGTGGAGCGTCGATGTTGATTGATTCTCCCCTGAGGAAGGCGATGGCAGTGGGGTAATCTATCTCACATTTTGGGAAAGAATGAGCGTTAATTGCCGTTGACATCGCGAGCTGGTGCGAGGGTATTAGATTCTTCCCCTTGATGGTGGCCACTTCAAGGCCTATGGGCTTGATGACCTTTATTTTATCGTAATTGAATTTCAGTTTTTCTTTAAGATTGTTGCCGGTGGCATAGACCATGCCATTGGCCTGGGTGAATTCATAGCCTTGAGGTAACCAATCGCGCACTT